>DATLWP010000359.1:0-9040 GCA_035576265.1 Candidatus Polarisedimenticolia bacterium | reverse complement strand
AAGCCGATGATCAGCGCGCGTCCGCTGACCAGCAGAATGCCCGCGATGAAAATGAAAGCAATTCCCGCTCGCAGCCATCGGAACACGTCGAAGATGAAGGCATCCACACGCACCATCAGCCATTCGTGGGAAGTCAACGCTGGCATGACCTCGGCGCGCGTCTTGCCGAGCAGGTCGGAGACGGTAACGAACTCGTAGCCCCTCGCGCGCAGCCCATCGATGATTTTCGGCAGGGCTTCGACGGTGTGGCTGCGGTTGCCGCCGCCGTCGTGCATCAGGATGATGTTGCCTTTGCCGGTTGCCGCGTCATCGAAAACTCTCTGCACGATCGTGTCCGCCGGAGCGGGCGGGGCGCCGTTGGGCTCGCCCCAATCGTGAGGATCGATCCGCGCGCCGATGATGACGTAACCCATCGCTTGCGGAATCGGGAGCAACTCGACCTCGCTTGCCGATTCCGGCTGGTGGTCGATGCCGTATGGCGGGCGAAAAAGCGTGGTCTTCACGCCGAGATCGCTTTCGAGCAGCATTTCCGTCAGGTTCAACTGAACCTGCAGCTCGGTTTCCGAAAGGCGCTCGAGATCGAATTCCGGATGCGTGAACGTGTGATTTCCTAGCTCGTCGCCCTGCGCATATTCCCGCTTTACGAGAGCCGATTCCTGGTTCGCGGACTCACCGATCAGGAAGAACGTTGCAGGCGCATGCTTTTCCTTCAGCACGTCGAGGATCTTGGGCGTCCACTCCGGATCGGGTCCGTCGTCGAACGTGAGGGCGACCTTGTGCGGCGTGGCGCCCATCTGCTGGATCCGCCAGGAAAGCGGGTAAGTCTGGAAACTCTCGTCGTCGATCAGATCGCTGTCGGCATCGTAATCGAGCGTCCGGCTGCCGCTTTCCGGCGTGGCGGTGATGCGCCAAATGTCGCCGTTGCCTTCGAGAACGAGGTCGTAACCCGGAGGAATCTCCTCGAGCTTGTTACGCGTGGCGTTGTCCGCGTGGATCGCGTCCCAGATGTACCACATCGAGGGATCTTCCGTGCCCAGGCGCCACAGGGCGGTGCCCCGCACGCCGGCGCGCTCCGCGGCGCGGATCTGGTTGTACGCCGTCACTCCGTCGAGCATCCACACCTGGTGCACTTGATTGTTGTCGTCTTCGTAAGAGTAGTGTGGATTGAGCGTATCGGGATCGAAGACAACGTCCGATTGAGATTCGACCGCGGTAATTACGCCCTGTTGAAACGTCACCGCGCTCGCCACGGGACGCGGCACGCGCCTCGTTTTGGCCGGCCAGTCGTAGCCGTAATTGGCGATGCCCATGATCAGCTTGTCCGGCCGCACGATCTTCACGATATTCTGGATGTTCCGCTCGAACCAGTCCTGCGGCGCGATCGGCCCGGGCGCTGAGGTGGGCCAGTGAAAATCGTAGTTCATCAAAATGATGGCGTCTGCTTGCGCGGCGAAATACTTGTAGTCGTAGCTCCAGTCCGCTGCGGGAAGCGCCACCATCAATTTCAAATTCTTCGCGTGCAGCGCCACCGAGAGATCGTGTATGAAATGCCGAAAATCCGCCTGGCTCGATTCAGGCAGCGATTCGAAGTCCACCACAATGCCGGGCTCGCGCTGTGCAACCGCAAATTCCTCCAGTTGTGCAGCAAGACGCGCACGCGCCGCGCGGTTCGCCAGCATCTGCAACATTTCCGGCGGGCACCATCCCTTCTTCGCGTCGTAATTGTTGACCATCGGCATGACGGGCAGCTCGATGCTCCGCGTCCGAAGCGAGCTCAGAAAGTTCACCAGCTTCGGGTCTTGATCCACAGCGAGGCGGCCATCGGCCGAAACCGCGTGCAACGAATCGGGAATGAGCAAGTCGAGATCGTGATAGTGCAATTGAAGCGACGCCAGGCTCGTGTAGTCGTCGCCCATGTAGAACGCGGCGCGCAGCGGATCGTAATGCGCGGGCATCTTCCCCAGCGCCGCCACCTTGCGCTTCCGGCTCGGCCGTACGATCTTCAGCTTGTGGCGGGAGCGGACCGCATGCAGGCCGCCACGAGTGTCTACGTGCAAAAGTGCCGGCAGGTTCGGATTGCGCAATATATTGATCAGGAATACAACCAGCACGAGCGTGAAAATACCGCCCGCGATTTCGAGCGTCAGCCGCGTCCGCTTCCAGCGCCGCCGCTCCCGGTCGTAGAAAATGGGCTTGCCTTCAGGCATCAGGACAATCCAAGCTAGCCGTCCATCGAAAAGCTGTCAATGACACCTCGATCTAAGATGCGCGCAAACGTACTCGGCGCTGCACTTGCAGGGCTGGCCTTACGCGCTTATTTCGTTCTCAAGTTTCCCTTCCAGGAATCCGGCGACGCGCCATTCTATATCGAGCTCGCCTGGAACTGGCTGAAACACGGCATCTACGGCTTTGCAGTCGACGGCAAACTCACGCCCGTCGACATGCGCGTGCCCGGCTACCCCGCGTTTCTGGCGGCCATTTTCACCTTCGCCGGGCGCTCCCCGCGCGCCGTCATGTTCGTGCAAATCGCGGTGGACCTCGCCAGTTGCTTCCTGATCGCGCTGATGGCGGCGCGGCTCGCGCCGGAATCGTCCCGACGCCGCGCGGCAATTGCCGGACTGTGGCTCGCGGCACTCTGCCCGTTTACAGCCAATTATACCGCCGTGGTCCTCACCGAAACACTGATCACGTTTCTCACCGCGCTGGCCATTCTCGTCTTGCTCGCCACCGATCTCGGCGGACACCCGCCTCTTCCCGGCGCGCGGCACTGGGCGCAGCGCGGCTTGAGCCCGTGGTTTCTCGCGGGCCTTCTCGTCGGATTCGGCACGCTCGTGCGGCCGGAAACGCCGCTGCTGCTTTTCGCGGCTGGTCTAGTGCTGATGGCCAAATGGCGACGCCCCGCCGATTGGCGGAAGCTGCTGCGCGTGGGCGTGCTGATGAGCGCGGGATTGCTCTTGCCGCTGGTCCCCTGGGCCGCGCGCAACTGGCACTCGCTCCACGAGCTGCAATTCCTCGCGCCTCGCTACGGTCAATTGCCTGGGGAACATCCCCCCGTGGGATTCGACGCCTGGAACCATACCTGGATGTGGCGCTTCCGCGACGCCTATCTCGTTCCCTGGAAGCTGGGAGACGAGCCGATCTCACTCCGCGACATTCCCGCTTCGGCGTTCGATTCGCCGCAGGAGCGCGCCCGCGTCGCCCGATTGCTCGAGGAGTACAACGACGACTTCATTCTGTCGCGCCAGCAGGATCGCGCCTTCGGCGAAATCGCCGCCCAACGCACCGCGCGCCATCCCTTGCGAACCTATCTGAAAATCCCACTGCTCCGCTCGCTCGCGCTCTGGTTCACGCCGCGGGTGGAGTTGCTTCCCTTCTCGGGCCACCTTTTCCCCATCGCCGAACAGTGGAGGAACGACCATGTGGATTTTTCCGCGTCTCTCGCTCTGGTCGTCGTCAACGCCGTTTTCATCGCGCTGGCGCTGGCCGGGGCGTGGCTGGCTCGGCGCCGGCCGAGCTTAGCGTTCCTGATCGCGTTCATCGTCGTGCGGACCGCGTTCATCAGCGCCTTTGCCGAGGCTGTCGAACCGCGCTACGTCCTCGAATGTTTTCCAGCGGTGATCGCGCTCGCCGCGCAAGCCTTCGCGGGCAGGCGTCAGCTCTCCTCGACGGGCTCGGGATGAATCGTCAGGCGGAAAATCTGCGGAAAGCGTTCCTTCACGCGGTTTTCGAGGATGGCGGTGATGTCGTGGACTTCGGTGATGGGCAAGGTTCCGTCCATCGTGCAATGGCAGGAGACCAGAATCCGGTGCTCCACGCTGCGCACGTGGACCTCGTGGCAATCCACCAGCGCGCGATATTCCGTCGGCAGTGAATTCAGGAACTCCTGCACGGCGCGCGAAAGCTCCCGCATCTCTTCCGCCCCGCCGATCCGCGCGCCGAGCGGCTCGATGTGAATATTGACGCGCGTTCCCGCATCGGTGGCGCGCAGGATCTCGTCTTCAAGCTCCGTGGCCCGGCGGTGCGCGTCGCGAAGGCTCGCTTCCTCGTCCACTTCCAGATGCAGCTCGACGAAGAGGTTGCCGTCGTACTGGTGCGCCGAAAGCTCGTGGATTGGCAGGCCGCGGCGCTGCGCGATGGCGCGAATCGTCTCGAAGAGATGCTCGTCGGTTCGCGCGCGCGGCTCCACGTGAACGACCACGTCCGCCGGCACGATCCGTTCGATATTGCGCTCCACGGCCTCGCTCGCCGCGTGCGCCTGCTCGAGGCTCGCCGTGCGCGGCACGCTGATCGTCACGTCCACGAAATAGTGCTGTCCCGCGCGCCGCACGCGCACGCGCTCCGTTTGCAGCACGCCTTCCGTCTCATCCACGGCGTTGACGATTCGCTCGCGCAGGCCGTGCGGCGCCACGTCCAGCAGCGCGTCCACCGTGCGCTTTCCCAGGCTCGAGGCGATCCAGACGATCACGCCCGCCACGCCCAGCGCGGCCACCGCGTCGAGCCGGTCGAGCCACGGCATTCCGAACTTCATTCCCAGCCATGCGCCGGTAATGCCGAGGATCACCACGAACGTGCTCCACACGTCCGTCGAGAAATGCAGCGCATCAGCCTCCAGCGCTTCGCTTGGATATTTCCTCGCCACGCGGCTCAGCGCGCGCGACCGCACTAGGTCGATGCCCATGGCCAGCGCGAGGATGAGAATCGCCGTCAGGCTGGGATGAATGTGCGCCGTCCGGAAGAGCAGCCGCTGAAAAGCCTCCCAGATGATGTAGAGAGCCGTCAGGAGCAACAGGCCCGTTTCGACGAACGCCGAAAAATTCTCCACTTTGCCGTGGCCGTAAAGGTGCTGGGCGTCCGCCGGCTTGTCCGCCACCCGCACGGAAAGATACGTGATCACCGCCGCCACCAGATCGAGAATCGAGTGCAGCGCTTCCGAGAGAATTCCCAGGCTGCCCGTGACCGCCGCGAGAACCACTTTCAACGACACCAGCAGCACCGCGGAGCCGACCGACCCCAGCGCCGCCATCCGCTTTTCGTGTGTCGCACGATCGAGTGCGTGCGTGGTCATTAAGGCATTATACGAAACCCACAGCGAGCGAGCCTCGGCTCCGGCTGCAGAAAGCGCAAGCGCGCCACGGCGCCGGACCGCCCCAAGAACTTTCTCGTCGTGGGTGTCTTGAGAGCCTGCCCGCTACCTCGCCTCAGGGTAGCTTGAGTTCCCGCTTGACGGCTGCAAACTGCGCGACCGCGAACTCCAGGTCCTCGCGAGTGTGCGCGGCCGAAACCTGCACCCGGATGCGAGCTTTCCCCTTGGGAACGACGGGATAGGAGAAACCGACCACGTACACGCCCTTCTGCAGCAAACGCTCGGCCATGCTTGTCGCCAACACGGCGTCGCCCAGCATTACCGGCACGATGGGATGCTCGCCTGGCAGAATCTGGAAATTCAATGCACACATCCTCTCGCGAAAGAATCGAGTATTCGAGAAAAGCCTGTCGCGGAGATCCTTGGTCCGCGTCACAAGCTCCAGAACCTTGAGCGACGCGCCGACGATCGCCGGCGCAACCGTGTTGGAAAAAAGGTATGGCCGGGAGCGCTGGCGCAGCAGGTCCACAATCGGCTTGCGGGCGCTGACGTAACCGCCGCTGGCCCCGCCCAGCGCCTTGCCCAACGTTCCTGTCAGGATGTCCACTCGTCCCATCACGCCGTGGTGCTCGTGCGTGCCCCGGCCGTTTGCGCCCATGAATCCCACCGCATGGGAATCATCGATCATCACCATAGCGCCGAATTTTTCTGCGAGATCGCAGATCTTCGGAAGATTGGCGATGTAGCCGTCCATGGAAAACACGCCGTCGGTGGCGATTAGAACGCGCCGCGCCTTCGACGCCTCCTTGAGCTGCTCCTCGAGATCGTGCATGTCTCCGTTGCGATAGCGGAAGCGCTGCGCCTTGGACAAGCGAATGCCGTCGATGATGCTGGCGTGGTTCAGCTCGTCGGACACGATGGCGTCTTCCGCGTCCAGGATTGCCTCGAACAGTCCCCCATTCGCGTCGAAGCAGGAGCCGTAGAGGATCGTCTCTTCCGTGCCCAGGAACTCGCTGAGCCGGCGCTCCAGCTCCTTGTGAATTTCCTGCGTGCCGCAGATGAAGCGCACGGACGACAGCCCGTACCCCCACCGGTCCAGTGCTTCATGCGCGGCCTTCACCACCTCGGGATGGTCGGCCAGGCCCAGATAATTGTTGGCGCACAGATTCAGGACGCCCTTGCCCGACGGAAGATCCACGCGCGCACTTTGCGGACTTGCCAAAATGCGTTCCGATTTGTACAGGCCCGCCTCGCGAATCTCACGCAGCTGCGATTCATACTGCGCTCTCACGCGATCGAACATTTCTCAGCTCCTGCCCGGCCGGCCCGTTCTATGCGCGGCCTGATTCGCGCCAGTCGAGGATCACCTTGGTGGCCTCGCCCGATTTCATGGCCTCGAAGCCTTTCTTGTATTCGTGCCAGGCGAACCGGTGCGTGATCACGGGTTTGATCTCGAGCCCCGATTCGAGCATGGTGGTCATCTTGTACCACGTTTCATACATCTCGCGTCCGTAGATGCCCTTGATCGTCAACATGTGGAAGATCACGTGCTGCCAATCAATCGCGATCTCGTTTGAAGGGATTCCGAGCATCGCGATCTTGGCTCCGTGACTCATGTTGGCCAGCATCTCGCGGAACGCGCTGGCATTGCCGGACATCTCGAGCCCCACGTCGAATCCCTCCTGCATCCCCAGCCGCTTCTGAACCTCCGCCAGCCTCGTGTCGTTGGGATTGACGGCCAGCGTAACGCCTATTTTCTCGGCCAGCCTGAGCCGCTTCGGATTCACGTCCGTAATCACCACGTGGCGGGCGCCTGCGTGCCGCACCACGGCGGCAGCCATGATTCCGATCGGTCCCGCTCCCGTGATGAGCACATCCTCGCCCAAAACCGGAAACGACAGGGCCGTATGCACGGCATTGCCGAATGGATCGAAAATGGCCGCGATTTCGAGGTCCACCTTCGCGTTGTGCCGCCAGATATTGCTCATGGGCAGCACAATATATTCGGCAAACGCGCCCGCGCGGTTGACGCCCACTCCCTTCGCGTGAGCGCAAAGGTGGCGCCGGCCGGCAAGACAATTGCGGCACCGCCCGCAGACCACGTGTCCTTCGCCGCTCACGATTTCGCCGGGGTGGAAGTCGTTTACGTTCGAGCCGACCGAAACAATCTCCCCCACGAATTCATGGCCGATCACCAGCGGCACCTGAATCGTAGCCTGTGCCCACTCGTTCCATTCGTAGATGTGCATATCTGTCCCGCAGATGCCGGTCTTCAGCACGCGGATCAGCACATCGTTGATGCCATGCTCCGGAACAGCCGTGTCTTCGAGCCACAGCCCCGGCTCGCGGCGGCTCTTCACGAGTGCTTTCATGAGCGCTCCTCGCGCATCGCCCCATCGAACGCCTGCGTATTCATGGCAGGGATTATACGCTCTAGTCGCCGTCCCCAACCTGCCGGTGGCGTGCGGCGGGGCAGGCTATAGAATACCTTCCGGGCATCCATAGGCAGCTCCCGGGAGGGCAAATGAGGAAAACGAAATCAGCCCAAGCTGGCGAGAACGTCATCGACCCCAAGTTTTTCGATCTCGTGGCCCAGGTCGCCCATTTTTCCGCCACCTACGGAATCGTCCTCAGCTTCGGAAAGTTTTGGGGCTGGACCGGGATCGCCATCGTCGCGCCCGTGTGCCTCGCATACGCCGCCATCCACGAATTCTGGTACGACCCGCGCTACGAGAATCCGGTGACGCGCGGCTCCGATCTCAAAGACTTCCTATTCCTTGTCGCCGGTGCCGCAGCCGCCATCCTCGTCTACGCCATCTGATCCCGTGGCGGACGAGGCGCTCTTTTGGTGCGTCGGGCCGCGCCGCGCGGCCGGCACAACGCCTCGTCCGGCACAGGGCGTTGCTCGTGCCACACTTGCGGGCGTTGCCTGTGCACCGTTTTTGGCAACCTGTCCTTTAGTACAGTGGTATTTCAGCCAGCCCGCGGTCTAATCTACTTTCGGATTCGAAGGACGCCCGCTCCGTGATCCGCTAGGCGAGAATCGCCAACAGCCCGGGATGTCCGGCGGCCGAGAGGAACCCCGTGACGATCAAGAAGCGCCCCATGACTGCGGATGGCACAGACGCAGAGCGCCGGAAAACCCGCCGCTTCCCCGTAGTGGTTCCCATTGAAGTGAGCTGGCGCGGCCCCGACGGCATCGCGGTCAAGGAGGACGCCGTCGCTCGGCAAGTGAATGCCAACGGCGGCTTTCTGAAGATGTCCACTTATCCGGACTTGGGTAGCAGGGTGACGCTCGCCAACTTTCTTTCGGCGAAGACGGCGGACGCGAGAGTCCTTGCCGCGCCAAATGCGCGCGAAGGAGTCGCGAACGGCATCGTCGTCGAGCTGACCGTTCCAGACGAGAGTTTTTGGGGCGTGGATCTGCAGCTCAAGAAGACCATCGTCGAGCTTCAAAATCTCGAAAAGGCCCTCCAAGCCGAGGACATGGATCTTCGTCTCGTGAAGGAATACCGCGACGCGGTAAATTCAATCCGCACGGCCGCGGGGACACTTCAACAGCTCCGTGAGTGCCAGCTCCGCGGGTTGAACGATGGCGAACTCTTGTCCGATCTGGCTACGGACCGCGTTCGCCGCACAAACAGCCTCTGCCTGGAAGTGGTTGCCGATCTAGAGGCCGGCCGCGTCAGGAACGAATCCAAAGGCGTCGACGAGCTTCATCACGCGCTGGAGCATCTCCACGACCGCCTGAGACAAGCAGCCAAGGCCAAGGTAACCAAGTAACCGGCCGCTGAACGCTCCCCGCCCCGAAACTGCGTTATCCCTACGAAAAGAGCGCGCCCAACGGCACGTTCCTAATGCTCTTCTCGACGTTATCGTGGCAGCCTTGCCACAGACCGACATCACTCTTGAGCCGGGCCTATAGCCGTTCGGGGCGGTGCGGCCAATTGTCCGACA
>DATLWP010000358.1:0-4335 GCA_035576265.1 Candidatus Polarisedimenticolia bacterium | reverse complement strand
TGTCTCAGGTCGCTCAGCAGGCCTCTTCTTAGTCGCTTCCAAGACGACCCAAACGTTCATTTCACGCTAAAGGCTTGCCAGGGACCAATTGTCGAGTAACCCCTTAATCAGGCACATCAACGGAATCGCGCTAGCACTGACGGGCGCGCCGTGCTCCCCTTTGTGAACCACGAAGCTTGAAGCGCCGCGGCCAAGACGGAACGCGTCGGCCTTGACTAGCCTACGAGCGGGTGCGCCTGAGATGCTTCGGCCAAATGCCGTAGCGACCGGCCGATAGTATGCCGTTTGGATCGAGGGCGTCCTTCACAGTTTCCTGCAAGCGCAATAGCGCGTGGTCGTGGTAGGAATAGGTGCCCACGACCTTATCCATGAAGGCGATGTGCGTACGGTAGAATCCCCAGCCATGCTCGGCGGCCACTTCCACCATGCGTTGGTAGGCGGCTCGTGTCTTGGCGTTTATCTTGCGATCATGAGTCACGGGCAAGCCGTGGAACATGATGAACGCGCGCCAATGGAACGTCTCCGCATAGCCGATTTGTGGCACGATGCCCATTTCCCGGAAGGCGCGTGCAAAGACCCTGCGCGCTTTGAGGATCGCTTCGCCGGAGGCCGGTATGATCGGAGAAATGTCCAAGTGGCCCGTGATCGGCGCGTCCGCGTGCAGCGAGAGCAGGCCGGAGAAGACCGAAAGGCTCGGAATCCCAACTGCGACCGGGTCAGCAAGCTTCTCGATCTGCGCGTCGGTGAGCGGAAATCGGTAGCTAGTTCCCTTTTCGAAGGTCGCGCCACTTATCACCGAGAGTCGCTCTTTCACATGCTCCCACTGTGCCGCCACTACTTTCGCAGGACCGTAGAAGTGCAGATCCGTTTCCCAGAAGTGCAGGCCTTTTGAGGCCGCGTAGCGGTTCCATTCTTCGGCCGACCCGCCGTCCGGCTTGGCCTCCAAGGCGTCCTTTTCCGCGTCGGGCGGACCGTTGAACACCGGGCTCTTAATCGCGAAGTGAGCGTTGATCACTCCGGCGTACATCAAGTTGGCTAGGATCTCGACGAAGGGAATGATGTCGTCGTGGCGCTGAGCTCGGACGCTGCCGATCAAGCATGCCTCCGGTTCCGGGTACAGCCAAAATCCCATCTTGGTGACAACGCCGAAGTTCGACTGGGAGAAAATCCCGTCCATAAACGGCCCGATCCCATACTTGAACTGCTGCCACGTCTGGGCTTTCGGAAGGGCCCCCATGCCGGTGCGCACGACCTCCCCATTGGCCAGCACGACCTCCATCCCGCAGTGCGCACTGAAGTGGTCGCGATAAGGCAAAGGCGTAGTGCCGGCGCCGCGATCGAGCGCGTTGCCTATTGGACTGCCCCACCCCGGCTCGGGGGAGTCAATCCACAGCTTCAGCCTCTTTTCGCGGATATAGCGGTAGAGGTCGAAGTAACTGACGCCGGGCTCGACCAGAGCGTAGGCGTTTTTTTCGCTCACCTCGAGGACGCGGTTCATTCGTTTGAGATCGAGGACGACGCTACCGGAAAGAACCGGTGCTGAGCCGCCGTACGCGAGGTTGCGTCCCGTCGAGATAGTGTAGAGTGGGATCGAATAGCGGTTGGCGATCCGGACGACCTTCTGAACCTGCTCCACCGTGTCAGGAGCCACGGCAGCCGACGCAACACTGTCTTCCGCTTCGCCCCACAACGGCGAATACGCATCTTGATAGAGCGCCACATCCTCGTCGGACGTGAACACCCACTCTTTGCCCACGGCCTCCTCGAATTGCCTGAGGGCGTCGCTAAAATCCTTGGATTTCACTCCGGGCGGCAGACGAATCGTTTCGCCTCCATGCGCTCAATCCGATTGGAACTGCCACCTCTATAACGCCATGGGTCTGTTGTCAAGCCGCCGTTTCCCGAACGCGTTTCGCGTTTCGGTGCCCGGTGCTCGAACAATCGGTAGTCGCAAGCAACCGATACGGTCTTGCTATGATTCGCGATCGCACTCCGAACTACCTGTGGTCAGACGATTCATCTTATTGCGGAATTTGGCAAGAAATCCCGCGTAGATCCTGGTAACTCGGCGCGCCGGACCTTCGAAACCCCCTTGTGTTTTACGGTTGAAGAGAGTACAAAGCCTCAAAGAATCGACACCCTTAGGAAGTACATTTCGCCAAACAGGTGCTGTAATGTCGCCGGATCCGCCAGAAGTTGCGGCCACTGGATTGAAGCTGCAGACGTACACGCGCGACGACGCGACGTTCATACAGTGCGCAGGGAGGTTGACGGCTGAGAACTCCGAGGCTCTGAAGAACCACGTGAAGAGCGTGATCCCGCACGCAAAGCGGATCGTCCTTGACCTCAACGACGTGACCAGAATGGACAGTGCGGGACTCGGCGCAGTCGTCGGCGCTTACACCTCCGCTAGAAAGGGAAAGTGCGACTTTCTCCTCATCAACTACAACAAGTCAATCAAGGACCTGCTGGGACTGACTAATCTACTCTCCGTTTTCGAAGCCTGCGCCCGAACTAACACACGGTTTCCGTGAGATAGGGAACTGCACGTTCAGTCAAACCGCGTTGGATGAATTCAAGGGCGAGAAAATCTCCCGCCTGAGTGAAAGGGGAAATCTCAAGTCCCAGCAAGCGCGGTGTTCAGAGTGAGGTTCTTGGCACGAGGCTAAAGGCGGGCCGTTTCGCTGGGAACGATTTATCTTTGCCCGTCCGGGGTGTCGGGAAGCGCCTTCGTAGATTTCCCGGGAGTTTTATTCCTCCTACTCTCCCTTTTCCAACTGTTTATCTACATCCGTTCCTTCGAGAGGATAACCTAACTGCTCCCATCGACTCAGGCCGCCTTCCAATGCCTTCACCTTATCGCGGTCGTAACCGAGTTCCCACATCTCCATCACCATTGGCGCACTATCCTCTTCGTGGGCGCAATTGCAATAGAAGACGATCAATTTGTCGCCAGGGAGCACGCTGAGCATCTGGTCCGAATTGCGGGTATCGACCGTGGGGTCGAAAGCGATGTTGACGGCCCCCTTGATGTGCTCGGAGCCGTAAGTCATCGAATCGTCGGTATCCACCAGCACCACGTTTCCCTTATCCTTCATCAGGCGCTGCACCTCCTCAGCGGTGATGCGCGGGACCTGTGGGAAAGGCAGCTTTTCTTTTGCGTCTTTTGCGGACGCTGAAGCGCCGTTGTTCGACTTGGCGGTGGAAGACTTCTGTTGCGAATTCGTGCGCGAAGTGCGCGCGGAAAGCCCTGAAGGCATGAGCACGAGCGAACCCAACAGGAAGCCTGCCAAGATTTGAGATTTCATACGAACTCCATTTCGCCGCGCGGGCACGGAGCACAAGCCCCGTGCCCACCGCCGGTCACTTCATTTTACATCCAATTGTCGATCAACACGCCTCGGCGCAAACCGAAATCCGTGACGAACCACGTGGTCTGTATTTTTCCGCCCGTTACGACCACATGGATGGCCCTGGAGTTGGTAAACGGCTTGATGAGAGTGTCTCCTGGCAGCTTCCTCCAGCTTGCGTAGGGCTCAAGACCCTGGAGAGCCAGCGGAACAGCCGTGCTTTGAATCACGCCGTTTCCCCAATAGCAATCGGCCGTCTTCTCCACGTTTTGCGAGAACCACTCGCTCAATTGGGCCTTCGTCTTGAACCCATGCGTGTCTTTGAGCAGTGCTGCCACGGTTGGATCCATCAGAATCGTGGCCGCCGAGCCCGACGCGGTGAGCGACCGCATGTAATCGCGCATGAGCCAATGGGTTGGGTAGAGACTTTGGCTGCCACCGACGCTGGAAATACTGCTCCAGCCCGTCCCCACCGTAAGGACGTTGTCGGTGGGCTTAAAGCCCATCTGAACGTGCAGAGGATCCCAGCCCTCGGGCAAGCCCTCTTCGTTTTCGGCAAAGCAGATGTTGTTGTATTGGAAGTTGCTTCCAAGACTTTCCCAAGCATTCACATCGTTGCGGAGATCGCCCGCCGTCTTGGACATGATCGTGAAGGCGCGGCCGACGACGGCATTCGACCTGTTGTACGGGCCCAGCGAGTTGGTTCCGGAATTGAAATTGAGTTTCTTGCAGATCGGACCGTTGATCACGACCATGTTCGCCATCGAACTGGTGGAGTTGCCGAAGGGCGCCTGCGTCGCGAGGGCCAAGATGACCGGAAAGTGTTCCGGCGATGCCCCCGCCATCACGGCGCTGATGGCAACTTTTTCCACGGTGAGTTGTCGTAAACCGCCGGTGATGTCGATGGTTTTGATCACTTCGTCCGGCTTGTGGCTCGTGCCCTTCAGCATCTCGGCCACACGCTTCTCGGTCGGTAGATTGATTC
>DATLWP010000357.1:0-5827 GCA_035576265.1 Candidatus Polarisedimenticolia bacterium | reverse complement strand
AGCTGCGCAAATGGCTTGAGAACCTCAACGACGAGGATCTCGGCCGCTATAAGATGTAGGCCTTCGCATGCCTCGCCATGTGGCCCTGCGGCGGATTGGCTGGTTCTGTTCGGCTGTGCCCCTGTTCGCTCTTCCTCTGGCGGCGCAGTCTCCGGTCCAGAGTTCTCCCGCCGTCCCGGTCAGCCAGGAACCGCATCATCATCTCGTTCTCAAAAACTCCTACGTCCGCGCCTACTACGTTGACGTCGCCCCACATGAATCTACGTTGCGACACCGCCACGACCTTCCCTACTTCGCGGTACTTCTGAGCGGAGGTGGCGCCCCGGCCGCCCCTACTGCTGGAGCTGCCGCGCCGCAACCGCCCCAGGCGCCACGCGCGATTTATTCGCCCGGGGGAATTTCTCACGCCGTCAGCAATCCCGGCGACACGCCCTTTCGCAATGTGACGGTTGAGCTTCTTCGCCCTCAGGGCAAGGTCAGGAATCGGTGCGACGAAATCGTGCGCGGCCAGCCGCTCGAACAGTGCGACAAACCGGCATCGCTGGCGGCCTCGTTGCCGCTCCGCTACGCGGTGTTTGAAACCTCGGAAATCCTGGTCGAGTACTGGCAACTGCCTGCGAATTTCGCTGCCCATCCGTGGGGCGGCCGCCTCGACACCCTGCTCGTCGATCTGGAAAATGCGTCCGTGTCGAACGCCGGCGGAAGTGATTCCCGTCGCGCGGCCCCCGGCGGAGTGTTGTGGCTCCCGGCCGGCTCTCATCCTGTGTTCAAGACACGGCCGGATCGCGGCGGCCACTTCCTCGCCATCACCTTCAAAGATAGTGCACCGGCCCCACGCTGAGAGGATCCCCTTTAGATGTACCCTTTTTTCGTCAGCAGGCTGCCGACAATGCCCGAGAACGAATCCTGCATCGCGTGTTGCATCATCCCGGGCCGCAAGCTGTTGCGCATAACGGCAAGAATGCCGAACATCGCCCCATAGACCGCCACGCTGACCGCTCCCTTCCATCCCTGATATGCATGTGCCATGCCGAAGACCACGGCTTGAATCACAATAGCTAGCTCCGGTCTTCCGGTTAGAGCCAGAAACTGCCTTTGCAAGTAGCCGCGGAAGAGGATCTCTTCGCAGAAGCCCGCCGTCACGGAAACGAACGCCCAGGCAACCATCTCCGCGGCGCCTCGTGGGAACAGAATCTTCATCGCGCCAAGGTCATCCGGTTTCACACCCAGAGTGGCTCGAAGCACGGTAAGGACAACGCCGACAGTCAGCCAAAAAAGAATGGCAATCCCGAAATCGCGGAGCGGGTCCGTCCAACGGATCCATTTGCCCCCGATGATTTCCCCAAGGCGTTTCCCGGTTCGGCGAAGACCAAACAGCCACACATAACCCAGCATCACGAGTTCGAAAACAACGGATGTGGAATAAAGTCGGAACCGGTTGATTTGCAGCGGGACTCTCCCTGTCCCGAGCCTGCGGACATCTAAGACGGCCACGCCAATGACAATCAGGATGAAGACGGCCGTATGCCAGGCCGGCGCTACCGGCTCTCGATTGACGCGTCCTCGCGATGGTGAAGGGGTGGTTGCCACGAAAGCCTGCATCGAACTCCGGGCGGGGGAGTGTACCAAGCATGCCGTCCCGGCGCCAAGCGCGTCGAACCGGGGCGCCGGCGATGTCGGTCATCACTTTTCCCTTGCGTTCGGCCCTGTAGAGTGGGTAGAGTGAGCCTACTTGTAGTAGATTCCGGGCCGACAGGTGCCACATATAGGCCTGCGGTTGCCGCTTGGAGTGAGGGGGCAAGGGATTGACCTGCGTCGTAGCAGTTGCCAATCAAAAGGGCGGCGTCGGAAAGACCACTACATCCATCAATCTCGCCGCCGCGCTTGCGCTGAAAAAGAAAAAAACTCTTCTGATCGACCTCGACCCGCAATCGAACGCCACCATCGCGTTTTTCTCGGCCAACGAAGTGCAGACCACGATGTACGATATCTTCGCCGACCGTCCCGCGGAGATGGCCAAGGTCATCCGCCCGACGAAAGATCCGAACCTCTTCGTCGCGCCTGCGCGCCTCGCGCTCGCCCGGCTCGAGCAGCAGCTTGCCGGGCAGTTCGACGCGCCGTTCAAGCTGAAGGACGCGCTCTCGCCGGTCCTGAAGGATTTCGATTTTATCGTCATCGATACGCCGCCGGCTCTTGGAATTTTGACCGTCAACGCGCTGGTAGCCTCGACGCACTTGATGGTGCCGATCCAGGCCGCCTACTTCGCGATCGAGGGCACGGACGATCTGCTCGAAACCTACGGCCGCATTCGCGCGCGCCCCAATCCGGATTTGAAAGTGCTCGGCGTGGTCATCACGCTCTACGACAAGCGCACGAATATTTCGCGCGATACGCACGAGCAGATTCGCGCCACGTTCGGCAACGCGCTCTTCAAAACCCGTATCAGCAAAAACGTGCGCCTCGAGGAAAGCCCGGCGTACAAGGAAACCGTCTTCACCTACGCGCCGAAATCTTCTGGCGCTGAAGATTACAGAAAGCTCGCTCAGGAGGTATTACAACGTGTCGAAGAGGATCGGGTTGCCCGTCACTCTCAAGATGCGGCATGACGCGCATTACGTTGAGACACTGACTAGCTTCAGCGGCGCGTCCATCGGGCGGATGATCCCGATCGACAAGATCCGGCCGAACCCGGATCAGCCCCGCAAGAATATCGGTGATGTTCGCGAACTCGCGGATTCGATCCGCGAAAAGGGCGTGCTCGAGCCGCTGCTCGTCCGCTACGTCCCGCGCGAGGACATGTACTACATCATCTCCGGCGAGCGCCGTTACCACGCTTCTCAGGCCGCTGGCTTGCACGAGCTTCCGTGCATCGAAAAAATCGCCGACGACGCCGAAACGCTCGAGCTCGCGCTGATCGAAAATCTCCAGCGCAAGGACCTCACCCCCTTCGAGGAAGCCGACGGCTTGCAGCGCCTCGCCGACCAGTTCGACTACACACACGACGATATCGCTAAGAAAATCGGCCGCGCCCGCTCGTCCGTGACGGAAACGATGTCCCTGCGGGTCATTCCGGACGACATCCGCCGCGCCTGCATCGAGAAAGCCATCGTCTCGAAATCGCTCCTGCTCCAGATCGCCCGCCAACCCACCGAAAAGAAGATGCACGAGATGGTCGGGCGCATCGCCCAGGGCGGCCTCACTCGCGACGAAGCCCGTCGAGCGCGCAAGGAGGAGACGCAGTCCGCGCCCCGCCCGCAGCCTTTCGTTTTCGATTTCCAGGCCGAGGACGGATCGTTCCACCTGCGGCTTCAGTTCCGCAAGAGCCACGTTAGCGACGAAGAGATCGCGGCCGTCCTGCGGGCCGTGCTCCGCCGCCTCGAATCCGGCTCGCTCTCTTCTTCCGCCGCCTGACGAATTCAGGACGTTCTCGTCTCGCCGCGGCCGACGTGCGCCGCGCGGAATACCGCGCGCCTGTCATAGAATAGCCGCCCATGCCCGTTCCGGCTGAACTCGACCGCCTGCGCGTCGTTCTCGTAGCCACACGCAATCCGCTCAATATCGGCGCCGCTGCCCGCGCCATGAGCAACTTTGGCTTCCGACGCCTGCGCGTGGTGAATCCGTTCCCAGCGGCATTCCGCGAGGCGCGCTCCGCCGTCGGTGCGTCCGCGGTTCTGGCCCGGGCCGAAGAGTACGCAACCGTCTCCGAAGCCGTCGCCGACTGCGCGCTCGTCGTGGGCACCACGGCCGTCCGCCACCGCCAGTTGCAGCACACGCTCCGCCGCCTCGAAGACGGCTCGCGCCTCATCCTCCAGCGTCTCCGCAAGGGCCGCGTTGCCCTGCTGTTTGGCTCGGAAAAGTTTGGCCTCTCCAACGAAGCTCTCAGCCATTGTCATTGGCTGATGCGCATCCCGACCGCCGAAGAAAACATCTCCATGAATCTCGGCCAGGCGGTCGCCGTCTGCCTTTACGAACTCATCCGCGAAACCAAGGTCCCGCGCGCGACTGAGAAGGCCGACTTCGCCACCGCTGCGGAACTCGAACGCATCACCGAGATGCTGCTCGAAGCCCTGCGCGAGAGCGGCTTCCTCAGCCGCCGTCGCGTAGTCGATGCCGACCAGCGCATTCGCCGCCTGGTCCGCCGCCTGAATCTTCCGGCTCGCGACGCTGTCATCTGGCTCGGCATTTTGCGCCAGATCCTCTGGAAACTTCGCTCTGGGGAAAGGCAGGCCGGCTGAACGCGCCCGATGCTGTGCAACTCCGCGCCCTGACCTGCTATCCTAATCTTCGCCATGGAACTCACCTCGCAGCAGCGGAGCATCCTCGATCGTCTCCGTTCGCGCGGCATCGACGTCATCTCGTTCCCCCTGTACGCCAACCTCGTCGGCGTGCGAAAAGGGAATTGCGCCGCCTTGCTCGCTCCATCCGGCTCCGACCGGTTCAGCATCCAGGGCGAGCCCACGTTTCTTGTCGGCGGAGACCTCAGCGCGCGTGTTGTCCGCAGCGACGGCCAGTATTTTGTCCGCAAGCAGGAGCACCTGAAAGCCACCCCCGAGCGCCTCGCCGAGCGCGAACGTTTCACGGCCGAATTGGCCGAAGCCCTCCTTCCCGTCGCCTGACCTGACGCGCGCCTCGCCTCGCATTTCCGCGCTTATCTCGCCATAAGCAGAGACTATTGGACAGCTTGGAAGGGAACTTCGTATCGTGGCTTCAGGAGAATCACGCGTGGCAACCCGGGAGCATTCGGAGCGGGCGCCAAGATCGAAGATCCACGAGCGCGTCAGCGCGCAATTCGGCGCGGCAGCTGCAGCCTATAGCACCAGCCTCGTGCACTCCGATCCCGCCGCCCTCAGCAAGGTCGTCGAACTCGCGCGCCCGCAGCCGCCTGACGTCGCCCTGGATGTCGCCACCGGTAGCGGCAATACGGCGCTGGCCCTTGCTCCCCATCTCGCGCAGGTGATCGCCTACGACATGACTGCGGAAATGCTCGCCGAGACCGCGCGCAATGCCGCCGCGCGCGGCCTCGCCAACGTCGCCACGCGGCAGGGAACTGCTGAATCGCTGCCGTTCCCGGACTC
The DNA here is from genome assembly GCA_035576265.1 of Candidatus Polarisedimenticolia bacterium. GTDB lineage: Bacteria > Acidobacteriota > Terriglobia > Acidiferrales > UBA7541 > Palsa-295. Next base: position 752 of record DATLWP010000357.1, on the reverse strand, counting down.
CACCTTCGACATCGTCACCGTGCGGCAGGCCCCGCATCATTTCGCCGACGTGCGCGCCGCCATCTGCGAAATGGCCCGCGTCGCCAAACCCGGCGCTCGCGTCATCATCGTGGACAGCACCTCGCCTGAAGATGATTCTCTCGACCGCCAGTGGAACTACATCGAAAAGCTGCGCGATCCCTCGCACGTCCGCAACTATCGCCCGAGCGAGTGGCGTTCCATCGCGGCCGCCGCGGGACTCCGCATCACCTTTGAAGAGCTCGGCTTTGCCACCGAAAACGGCCGCGGCATGGATTTCATGGCGTGGGTCCGCCGCATGAGCGCGCCGCCCGCTGCCCTCGAGGAATTGACGCATCTCTTCCGCAACGCCTCGCCCGCGCTCGCCGCCGCGCTGCGCGTCGAACTCGCGCCCGTTTCTGATGGGCGTCCTGAGCAAGGTCGAAGGGTGGACGGCGCCATCCGCTTCTGCGTCCCCCAAATTACCCTGGCCGCCGTTCGGTAACAGCGCAGCTGAAGACGCGGCGCCGGAACAACTCTGCTCCTTCTCTCCGGTTCGAGCCTGGCGCACTTGCGTTTCTCTGTGCCCCACCCTCGCGTCGCGAGGGTGGGATGTTTCGCTGTCAGGTTGCTTTTCTTGGCGGCGCAGCTGCACCGCGCTAGCAATAGAAGGTTTCGATGTAGCGCCGGGGCCTTTAGCCCGGCACATGCGCCTGTACCGCCGTGTTTGACCTCGCGCTCCCGCAGCGCTATGA
>DATLWP010000356.1:0-7233 GCA_035576265.1 Candidatus Polarisedimenticolia bacterium | reverse complement strand
ATCAAAGACTCGAAGCGGGGGCTACCCCCGCCTGCGAAAGCCGCGAGGCACATTCGGCGGGTGACCAACGCTCGGCCGCTGCCTGTGTATTCCAGTACTTGACCGGCAATATAGTCGGATGGTAACACTTTGCTAGCGCAGATGTGCCCGCCGCAAGGCGGCCGCTACCCAGGCAAGAACCGAAAGAAAACAGCACGGAGAACCAGCATGAGCACTGCCGCTACAAGAACATCCCTCAGGCTGATGTGTGTTGCCGCGGCGGCCATTCTTGGTGCCGCTTCGGCTTCTAGGGCGCAGATCACTTCTCAGAATGGCGGGCCAAACTTGATGCAGGAATCGAACTCGATGGAGCAGCGTCTATACGTGGGGACCGCGGACACGCAGGCTGACCGGGAGCAGGGCGCCGCCTATCAGGCATTTCTCAAGGAAAGAGATCCGGCGAAACGGATCCGCCTCGGAAATGAATATTTGAACAAGTTCCCGAAGAGCGCGCTGGCGGAGCGCGTTGACGTAGGCTTGATGAACGCCTACCGGGCAGAGCGGGACTGGAAGAATAGCTTTCGTTTTGGGGACAATGCGCTCGCGCTCGATCCCGACGATGTGGACGTTCTTGCCACGGTCGGCTGGACGATTCCGCACGTCTACGATCCGAACGACGCGGATGCCGATCAGGAACTGAAGAAGGCGGAGACATACGCCAAGCATGCCATTGAGGTCATGGCCAGGATGGCCAAGCCGAAAGCTCTGACCGACGCGCAATTTGCGGAAGCCAAAGCCAGAAGGACATTTCAGGCGCACAGCGCCCTGGGCATCGTCTATTTCCGTCGCGACGACTACGACAATTCGGCGAAGGAGCTTGCACAAGCCACGCAGGGCAATCCGGCTCCGGACCCCACCGATCTCTTCATACTGGGCGTGGACCTGCAAAACTTGAATCGCTATGGCGAAGCGGCCGACGCCTTCAGCGGCTGCGGTCGGATCGCGGGACCCTTGCAGGAACAGTGCAAGCAGGGCGCCGATTCGGCAAAGGCGCGAGCGGAGCAAGCGAAGCCCAAGTAATACGGTCTCCACGAACAATTCACCCACGAGGGAGCGGATCGCTTCGGGTATCCGTCGCATCAGCAGACATTCCCACGCTCGCGTTCCGCGAGGAAGGGCACCCGAAAAATCAACGTCTGGGTTGGCGCTCTGTGGGCGCAAAATTTGTGTCAGCAAGAGAAGCATGGACTTTGCGCTAGAATGCCCGCCTAGCAGCGCTGGAACTGACAGAACAGTACGGCGGCCCGCCTAAAGGCGGCCGCTACAACACCCTGGGCCGACCTGAAGGTCGCCGCTACGGTTGCCGGCGCCAGGGGCCATGCGGAGGTGCTGGAAGGATGGGAAAGAGGCCGACGCAGAAGGAGAAGACGCAGCGGGCGTTTCGGGCCTATGTCGATTTGCTGGACACAGCGGAATGGCTGCGGAGCTACATGCGCGGGCCGCTCGAATCGTTTGACTTGACGATGGGCGGGTTCCGGCTGCTCGAGATGCTGTATCGCGACGGGCCGGTGAGCGTTCCGGTAGCGGCCGAGCGCCGCCGGTGCAAGCGGCAGAACATGGACGTGATCGTTGCGCGGCTGGAGGAGCGGGGATGGGTGCGGCGCACGGTTGTGACGCATGCTCCGGTAAAGATCAAAGAGAGTCACTTGCCGAAGGCCAAGCGCGGCAAGCCGAGAGTGGGGCGGCGAGTGGGAATGGTGAGCCTGACTCCCCTTGGGAAGAAGGTTATCGGAAACGCGCTGCCCAATCACGCAAAGGTGATCAAGGCGCTGATGCGCGCGCTCGACGGGCGGGAGCAGGAGTCGCTGAGCCGATTGTGCGCGAAGCTGCGCGAGGGCGACGTCTTGAAGTTTGCGTCGGAGATGATGCACGAGGATGTGGAGGAGTGCTAGGGAGGAAGAAGCGGAGCGGGAAACAACAGATGCCTCGCCTCCATCCGCGGACATCACGCCTGGGCTCGGGATGACAGTTGAAGGGCAGGCGCACATCTTCTTTGTGCACGGCGGAAAACTGATGTGCGATTGGCGCTTGCGCCGGGCTGCGCGGGGATGATAAACGGGGCTTTCGCCCGATTCACCAGATTGGATTTGCCGTGACGAAAGCAGCCAGCCACGAGCCATTCGAGACGCATATTCCGGCGCGCCTCGATCGTCTGCCGTGGCACCAGTTCCATTGGCTCGTGGTGATCGCGCTGGGAATCACATGGGCGCTGGACGGCTTGGAGGTGACGCTCAACGGAGCGATCAGCGGCGTCCTGCAAGACCCGCAGGTGATGAACTTCAGCCCCGCGCAGATCGGCTCGATCGCCTCGGCCTACCTCGTTGGAGCCGTTTCCGGCGCGCTGCTGTTCGGTTACCTGACGGATCGCTGGGGCCGCAAGCGGCTCTTCTTCATTACCCTGGCGGTCTATCTTGTCGGCACGATGCTGACCGCGTTTTCCTGGGATTTGTGGAGTTTCGCGGCCTTTCGGCTCATCACGGGCGCCGGGATCGGCGGCGAATACTCGGCCATCGGCTCCGCCATCGACGAGCTGATCCCCGCCGAATTTCGCGGCCGCGTCAACCTGATCATCAACGGAAGCTACTGGATCGGCGCAGCCGGCGGCGCTGCCGCCACCGTAATTCTGCTGGATCCGCACATCCTTGCGCCGCAGCTCGGCTGGCGGGTCGGCTTCGGAACCGGCGCCCTGCTCGGCCTGATCATCCTGTTGCTGCGAAAGCACGTCCCCGAAAGCCCGCGCTGGCTGATGACCCACGGCGCGCGGGACCACGCCGAAGACATCATGGCCGGGATCGAGTCGCGCGCCGAAAAGCGCCTCGGCCGGCCGCTGCCTCCCCCGGACGGCGCTCCGCTGACCATCCATCCGCGGCTCAGCTTCGGATTTGGAGTCATCGCGCGCCGGATGTTCGGCCACTATCTCAGCCGGTCGTTTCTGAGCCTTTCGCTGATCACATCGCAGGCTTTTCTCTACAATGCCGTGTTCTTCACCTACGCCTTGATCCTCACTCGCTTCTACGGCGTTCCCGGAAGCCACACCGGCCTCTACCTTTTGCCCTTCGCCGCCGGCAATTTCTTCGGCCCGCTGCTGATGGGCCACTTTTTCGATACGATCGGCCGGCGGCCGATGATCTCGGCCACGTACGCGATCTCCGCGGCTCTTCTGACGATCACCGGCTGGGCCTTCGCGCACGGCGCTCTTTCCGCCACTACGCAGACGATCGCTTGGACCGTGATATTTTTCTTCGCGTCGGCCGCCGCAAGCTCCGGCTACTTGACTGTGAGCGAAATTTTTCCGCTCGAAATCCGCGCGCTTTCGATTGCGTTTTTCTATTCCCTGGGCACCGCCATCGGGGGAATCGTAGCGCCGTGGCTGTTCGGCACGTTGATCGGCTCGGGCTCCGCCACGAACGTCTTCTACGGCTATCTCGTCGCCGCCGTCCTGATGTTCGGGGCCGCGGTCGTCGAAATTGTCTACGGCGTCAAAGCCGAGAGGATTCGCCTGGAGGCAATCGCCAATCCGCTTTCCACCGAGCGGTAAAAATCGCGACTGACAGATTGGGTTAAAGAGAGACGCGAGGTACGGGCAGCGCGCTTCGTTACTTCGTCACGTCGACCCCCAGCAGACCGCGCCCGGGCAGAGTGAGCCACCACCACAGCATCGTGCCCACCACCGGCGCCATCGCCGCGACGATGAACGCTTCGGAATAGTGCTTCGCATCGAACAGGCGCCCGAGCAGCGGCAGCACGACCGCCACTACCGCGGACCATGAGCCGGCTCCGATCCCTGCCACGAGGCCCGTCTGCTCCGGTGGATAGGCGAGCGCGCTCGCGCGCAGCGAGACCACCACGAATCCGGAAGCCACGAACATCGCCCAGAACATCAATCCCAGAGCGATGGCGGAACTGCGAAACATCGCCACGCTCGCGAGCGGCAAACTCATCAGGGCGAGTGCGGAAAACAGCCAGGCCGGCCGCGCATTGCCCGCGGCAAACTGGTCCGTAAACCAGCCCCAGAAAAAATAGCCGACTTCCCATCCGAGCGGCGGAAGCCAGAGAACGAGTCCTACTTCGCGTTGCGTGAAGCCGAGGACCTCCGCGAGGTAAAGCGGCGCGAGATAGAGAATCATCCCGATGGGCAGGGCGCCCAGCGCGTAGGACGCGACGAGGCTCCAGAATCGCCGCTCCAGGATGTTCGGCAGGACGAACCTCTGAGTCTGGCGGCTGGCCGCGACAGCCGAGAACTTCACCGTGCCACGCCACATCAGCACCCAAAGGAAACCCGCGGCGCCCCTGCTCGTCACGCCGATCGCGCCGAGCGAGCCGCCGCTGTACGCCACGGCGAGGCCGCGCGCCTGTTTTTTAGGCGGCAGCCAGTCCATGGCGGTGCGCAGGCCGCCCGGAAACGTCGCGCCCTCGCCAAATCCCAACACAGCACGCGCGGCGGCGAAGCCGAGAAAACCGGAGAGCACGGCGTGGGCGCCGCAGGCCATCGTCCAGATCGTCACCGCGAGCGTCATGCCGCGGCGCAAGCCGATGCGGTCGAGAATAGAACCCCACAGCGGGTTCGCCACCATGTACGCCAAACTGAACGCGCTGATGATCTCGCCGTACTTCTGGTCGTTCAATTTCAAGTCCGAGAGGATCATCGGCGAGAGCACGGCGAGCGTTTGACGGTCGATGTAGCTCAGGAGCGAACATCCAAGCATCATCACGACGGGCCACCACGCCGTCCATCCGGCGGAAGCCTGCGGGCGCGTGTCGAGCGAACCGGCAGGAGCTGGGTTTGTGGTCTGCATCATCGGGTGCGGGACGAGGGATGATACCCCAAGCGGCGGTAAATCTTGAGCAGATCAATCCAGAAGAGGCTCAGCGCGGCGGCGGCAAAGCAGATGATCAGATCCGCGGGATGCAAGTAGGCAAAGCGGAAAAGGCCTCGGAAAAACGGAACATAGAGAACCACGCCGAGGAATGCGAGAGCCCCGCCCGTGACCCACCAGAGCGCGCGATTGGGAAAACGAAGGGTTTCAAAAATCGTGAGCGAGCGCGACCGATTGGCCCAGATCAGGCCGAGATTTGCGACAACCAGGGTTGTGAACGCGAGGGCGCGCGCGTCCAATTCACCCTGGCCGCGCTTGAGAGCAATCACGTAGACGGCGAGAACCGCAGCCAGCGCGCCGACGCCCTGGAGCAGGCTGAGCATAATGTTCTTCCTGTTGAAGAGAGGTTGTTTCGGATCGCGGGGCGGCCGCTGCATTACGTCCGCTTCTTCCGGCTCCGCCTCGAAGGCAGTCGAACACGCCGGGTCAATGATGAACTCGAGGAAGACGATGTGAAGAGGAAGGAGAACGAGCGGCCATCTGAAAAGTACGGGAACAAGCGACATGCCGGCGATGGGAACGTGGATCGCGAAGACGTAACTCAAAGCCTTGCGCAAATTGTCGTAGATGCGGCGTCCGAGCCTGACGGAAGTCACAAGCGAAGAGAAATCGTCTTCGAGAAGGACCAGCGCGGCCGATTCGCGGGCGACGTCGGTGCCGCGGCCGCCCATCGCGACTCCGATATCGGCCGCGCGCAATGCGGGCGCGTCGTTGACGCCGTCGCCGGTCATTGCGACCACTTCCCCATTCGCCTGCAGCGCCTTCACGAGCCGCAGCTTGTGCTCCGGGACGGTGCGGACGAAGAGGTTGCAGGTTTTCACTCGCTCGCGCAACATCCGATCGTCCATAGCATCCAGTTCGCCGCCGGTGAGGCATTGGTCGGGATTACTGAGACCGATCTGGCGGGCGATATTCTGCGCGGTGGCCGCGTAATCGCCCGTGATCATCATCACGCGAATGCCGGCCGTCTGGCACTCGCCGATCGCCGACGGGACGGCCGATCGCACCGGATCGGCCAGCCCGATCAATCCGAGGAACTGGAACTCGAAATTCATCGGAGAATCCGGCGTTTCGTTTTTTGGCCAAGTCCCCTCGGCCACTCCGAGCACGCGCAGGCCACGTCCGGCCATTTCCGTCGCTTGCAGGTACAAGGCTTGGGCGGCGCTACCGTCGAGTTTGCAGAGTTGCACGACGGCTTCCGGAGCGCCTTTGGTTGCCACGCGCCGTAAGTCGGAACCGGGCATAGCCCAGACTCGAGTCACGGCAAGAAGGTGGCGCGAGAGCGGATACTCCCGCACCAGGACGGCCGACTCCAGGTCCGTCTGCTTCGGCAGCGATTCCTCCGCGAGATGCAGAAGAGCCTTTTCCATCGGATCGAAGGGATCTTTCTGGCTTGCCAGGACGGAAGCGGCGATCAGCTTCCGAAAGTCTTCCGCAAGCGGGGGAGTTTGAACGCGCCCTACTTTGAGGGCGCGGCCGCCCGCGGAGAGCGCGCTCACGGACATCTGGTTTTCCGTCAATGTTCCGGTCTTGTCGACGCACAGCACGGTCGCGGCGCCGAGCGTTTCGACGGCTGGAATGCGGCGCGTGAGGACGCCGCGTTTCGAAATGCGCCATGCCCCAAGGGCGAGCGAAATCGTGAGCACGACAGGCAATTCCTCGGGGACCATGGACATGGCCATCGTCAATCCAACCAGAACGGCCTTTGGCCAATCGCGTCGAGAAAGCCCGTAGGCGACGACGGCGACAACACAGAGCGAGAGGGCAAATGCGGCGAAGATGCGAACCAGGCGGCTCGTCTGACGTTGAAGCGGCGTCTTCTCTGGCTGCGGCACTTCGAGCGCTTTCCCAATGCGCCCGAGTTCCGTTCGGCTGCCGGTGGCCAGGACCTGCGCGACGCCGCGGCCTTGTACGACGAGAGTCCCCGAATAGACAAACGGCAAGTCGTCTCCACCGGGCCGCACCATGGCCTCCAGAACCTGGTCCGAGGTGGCTTTCCGGACAGGCACGGATTCTCCCGTCAGGAGCGATTCATCCACCGTGAGATTCACGGAGCTGAGTGCGACGGCATCGGCGGGGACGCGATCGCCCTCGGATAGCAACACGAGATCCCCGCGAACGACCTCGCGGCCGGCGATGCGGCGTTCGGCGCCATCCCGAATCACCAAGGCGCGCGGACTGGAGAGATCTCGCAGAGCCTCTAATGCGCGCTCTGCTTTCCGCTCCTGATAGAGCTCGATCCCGATGACCATGAAGATCGCAGCGAGCAATACGACGGCCTCGCGCAGATCGCCGAGGACGAGATAAAGCAGCCCCG
>DATLWP010000355.1:0-1788 GCA_035576265.1 Candidatus Polarisedimenticolia bacterium | reverse complement strand
TGGCCGATACAGCGTTGTACTTGAGCAGGTATGCGCCCAACGGTCCACTCGCGCTGCCGGTGCCCGGATCCTCCGGGATGCCTAAGACGGGTGCGAACATTCGGCTGTAGACCGTGGCGTCGTCGTCGGCCGGCTCCGGCGAGAATACAAAAACGGGGAGCTCTTCGAGATCAAGCACCCGGAGTAACGCGCACAGCTTCGCGCGATCGACAGCTGCCGCATCGACCGCCGCGCGCGAGTTTAGGGCAACGTACAGAAACGGGACTCCGGACGACGCGACTTGCACCGGCAAGTTTCCGCCCGCAAGGTCGCGCGGCTGGATACCTAGGGCTGCGGCAACCGCAACGGTGTCGGTGACGATGGGCCCGAATGTTGGAATCGTTTGCTTCATCCAGGCAAAGCGCAAGCTGTTCTGACCCCATTCGAGTCCCACGGTCGTTGGTCCAATACCGAGGCCGAGCACCGTCTTATCGGCGCCCGCACGCAGTCGTCCCGCTCCCGCGAGCGCAAAAGTCGTTCCGACCGTCGGACTTCCAGCCATCGGCAACTCCTGGGATGGTGTGAAAATGCGAACGCGCACGTCGGTCCCGGAAACCTCGGAAGGAAATACGAACGTGGTTTCGGGGAAAGCCATTTCATTTGCGATCCGCTGCATCTGCTTTTCGTCAATTCCCTCCGCCTCGAGGAACACGGCCAGCTGGTTGCCCGTGAATGGCTGATTCGCAAAAACATTGAGATGGACGTACTGAAGAACAGGCACTTGCTCCCCAACTCCTTAATATGCCTACTTAGACCAGGGCGGAACCACGCCGTTGGTGCGCGCGTACGCAATCGACTGCCCCAGATGCTCGTGTTGATCTCCGAGAATCAGCATCAGCGCGCCCTGTTTCGTCATGTCTCTTCCGAACAGTTTCACCGGCGTCTGCAGGTCGTTGTCAGAAAGTCCCGCAATCGCTTTTTGCAGATTGAGGTAAGAAGCCTTCAGAGCTTCCTGCATTTTCTCCGGATCGGTGATGGGCGCGGGCGATGCCCCAGTATTCGGTGTGCCCGAAAGCACGCCGGCGAGCAGGCCGTTCTCTTTAACGATCAGGTTGAAGACGTCGGCGACGGAGCGAACGCCCTGGCCGGGCTTCCAGTCGTACTTGCCCGACATAACGCGCGCGAGTCCGGTGAATTTGCCGGAAAGCGTTCCGGCATCTTTTGCGAAGGCAGCCTGCAATCCTGGCGGCTGCGCCTGCGCCCCCGCCAATGGCACCATCAGAGCGACTGCGAGTGCGCACACTCCATACTGAGTCAGAATCTTCTTCATTGTGGAACTCCTCTGTGTCACTTAAAACGACTCGTGCTGCTCGTATCCCCGCGATGAGGCCTCCATGCGCCGCCTCAGGCCTTGACAACGAGATCCATCTCGACGCAGGCCCCAAGCGGCAGCGCGGCCACCCCGATCACCGTGCGGGCCGGAAAGGGCGGACTAAAATACTTTGCGTAGATGCCATTCATCGCGACGTAGTCACTGATGTTCGTGAGAAACACGCGGGCGCACGCAACGTGATCGAAACTCTTGCCGGCCGCCTTGAGAACCGCCGAGAGATTCTGGAAGACGCGCTCTGTCTCGGCCACAATACCCCCCTCGACCACCTTGCCAGTGGCCGGGTCTTGGCCCACCTGTCCACTGAAGTAGAGGAAACCACCGACTTCGATCGCCTGGGAAAACGGGCCGACCGGCGGCGCGAGTTCAGGCGAGGTAATTGCTGTTTTGCTCATAGCAACTCCTGTAGCTACTTCCGT
>DATLWP010000354.1:0-6102 GCA_035576265.1 Candidatus Polarisedimenticolia bacterium | reverse complement strand
TGGGGCACGCCAGAACAACGATAAAAACCGCGGCCAGAGCCATACGGACTTTGAGCATAGAACCTCCCAACTCGCTATCGGCAGGCCAAACTGTGGCCGCTGGATTAAGCGCCCTTATGCTACGGTACGCAATTTGACAGGAAAAGTTCCATGCATCGGATGCGCCGTTCCCCTGGAGACCTTCGCAAGTGCATTACTCCCGCGTTGCGAGGAGTGCTCCGAAGTGAATGCCGCGGTGGAAGCCATCGCTGTGGCGTGTGCTAGAATCTCGGGCCGATGGGACGGCTCTGCTCGTCACGCTACGAACGCGAGGCACGCCAGCGCGGGTGGCTGCGCATCGCCGGGCTGGACGAGGCGGGACGAGGGTCGCTGTTTGGGCCGGTCGTCGCGGCGGCCGTGATTTTGAATCCGCGGCGACGCATCGTAGGCCTGGACGATTCGAAGAAATTGACGCCCGAGCGGCGCAGCGAACTTTCCGAGCGCATCCGCGAGCACGCGCTGGCGTGGGCCGTGGCGGAAATCGACGCAAGCCGGATCGATGCGTGGAACATTTATCAGGCGAGCCGCCAGGCGATGGTGGCGGCCGTCTCGCAGCTGCGTCCCTTGCCGGACTATCTGCTGCTCGACGCCATCGAGCTCGATTTGCCGATCGAGCAGAAGGCGCTGATCCACGGTGACGCGCGCTCGGTTTCGATTGCCGCAGCTTCGATTCTGGCGAAGGTCGAACGCGACCGGCGCATGGAGGAATTCGACCTGCTCTACCCGCAGTACGGGCTCGCACAGAACAAGGGCTATGGCACGCCCGACCACCTGGAAGCGTTGCGGCGGCACGGGCCTTCGCCGCTGCACCGATTTTCCTACGCGCCTGTTCGCGAGGCGCGCTGCTGGGCAGCCGGAGCAAAGCAAGCCCCATTGCCGCTCGGAACCTGATGAAGCACAAACTGCATGCCCATATGGGAGGAAGTGGAAATGATCAGAGTCAGCGTGTTCTATCCGAATAGCTCGGGCTGTAAATTCGATATGGATTACTACCTGCAGAAACATATCCCCATGGTACGGAAAAAGATCGGAGCGGCGCTCAAAGCCGTAGCGGTCGAGCAGGGGCTGTCCGGTGGCGCGCCCGGCACGCCACCGACCTACATCGCCATCGGCCACCTGCTGTTTGATTCCGTCGATGCATTTCAGGCCGCGTTTGGGCCTCACGCAGAGCCAATTGCGGCGGATGTTTCCAACTACACGAATGTCCAGCCGATCATTCAGATCGGCGAGGTGAAGATGTAGCTGCGGCGGCCTGTTTCGCCGCCGTGGCACGTTCGCCTGCCGCGCCTCGAAGGCCCCTTGCCGGACCTGCGTCAATAGATAGGGGCGGGGCGGCTTCCGCCCTGTTATCCCCTTCGTCACCTCGCCCGTGGCGGTTCGTAGACCCTGGTTTTTCGCGCGTGCTAACCTTCCAATCTGAACCGCGCCTGCGACCTCAACACACCTGCCAGGTGAAACGGGGCTGGAGCACGCGGAACCGTCCATGGGCTTCAATAAGAACAAAGCGCTGGAAAGCGCCCTAAAGTTCCTCCATCAGGGCAAGGTTGCCCAAGCGATCGGGGAGTACAAGAACATCCTTCGGAACGACCCGAAGGACCAAGCTACCCTGATGACCGTGGGCGATCTCTTTGCCCGCCAGGGAGACATGCCGCAGGCCATCGAGTATTTCGAGCGGCTCGCCCAGGTCTACCTGCATGACGGATTCAACAGCAAGGCGATCGCGATCTACAAGAAGATCGCCAAGCTCGCGCCCAACGAGCTGGCACCCCTCGAGCGGCTGGCCGACCTGTACGTTCAGCAAGGCGTGTTGAGCGAGGCCCGGCCGCTTTTCCTGCAGATCGCGGAGGCACACCTGAAGGCCAACCACGCTCCGAAGGCCGTGGAGGTGCTGCACCGTTTGCTCGAAGTCGAGCCGGACAGCCCGCGCGTGCAAATGCGCCTAGCGGAGCTCTATAACGTCATCGGCCAGAAAAAAGAGGCGGCGCAAACCTATTTCGGGTACGCGCAGCGGCTGTTCGAGCGGGGCGAAAGCGACGAGGCGCAGAAACTGATCGAGCGGGCGCTCGAAGTGGATTCCGGCAACGCTCCCGCAATGCTGTTGAAAGCGAAGATTCTCAGCGCGGCGCACCACGATGAGAAGGCCGTCGAAATTCTCGCGCACCATCCGGAGGCCGAGGCGGGCGGCGAGGTAACGGACCTGCTCGTGGAACTCGAACTCAAGTGCGGCCAATTCGAGAAGGTGGCGGACCGCGCCCGGCATCAATTGGCCCAAGGGAGCAATCGCTTTGGGCTGTTGTATCGCGTGGCCGATTCTCTAATCGCGAGCGAGCGCGCAAGCGAAGCGCTTCCCTTGCTCCGGGAACTGCGCGAACCCATGATCGAGGTGGGCGAGCAGGATAAGTTTGTGAAGTCGCTTTCGAGCGTTGCGGAACGGCTTCCCGGCAACACCGAGGCGCTTGAAATGCTCGCCGACTTCTGCCGGAAGACGAGCGATCCCTTACCCTTGAGCGCCGCCCTGAGCCAGCTCGCAGACGCGTACGCTGAAGCGGGAGATTACTCGCGCGCCGAAGGGGCCTTGCAGGAGCTGATCGAACGGAACAAGGACGACGAACGCCTGGCCGCGCGGCTCGAGAGGCTGCGCGCGCGCGCCAATGGCTCTCCCCTGCCCCCGGAGGAACCTGTAGCGCTCGAGCGGACCGTGGAAGAGGATTCGCCGCAAACGGCACCGGAAGTCACGTTGAGGAGAGAGGAACGGATCGAGTCTGAGTCGCCCTCGGCAGCGGCAATCGCCGAAGAACCGCTCGACGAAGAGACGCAGCGTTATGTCGCGCAGGCGCTGACCGATGTGGACCTCTTCTCGAGCTACGGCTTGACCCAGAAGGCCACTCACCTTCTCGAAAATGTGCTGGAGCGCGCTCCGCGCCATACGCCCACGCTCGAGCGATTGCTCGACATTCATCTGGGCGCGGGCAACGATCGCCGCACCGCCGAGCTGGCCGCTCAGCTTGAACAAATCCACCGCGAGCGCGGGGACACGGCCAACACCGAACGCTTCACCGAACTTCGACAGAGATTCCAGAAGGTGGCCGGGTTGACGACCGACGAACTGGAGACCGCCGCGGCGTCGTCTCCCCAGCCCGTCGAATCACAGGCATCTGCCGAGGCGGCGCGGGAGGAGGTCAGCGCGGCTGAAGCGACGCCCGCTCCCCAGGCGCCAGCCGGTCGTGTGGAATTCGAAATCCCCCTCGTGGCCGCCGAACCGGAAACGCCACCCGCTGAAGCCTCCGCCGCGCAGGAACCGGCCCCGGTTGCGCCGCCACCCGCCGAGCCACAGCCCGTGGCCGCGAGCGAAGAAGTGGATCTCTCCGACGAGTGGGAGGCAATGGTGCAGGAAGTGGAGGAACCGGACCCAGCTGCAACTCGGGAGGCCACGCCAGCCGCTGAACCGGTTCCTTCGGAAGCCGAAACGGTCGAGTTCACTGCTGAGCCAGAACCGCAACCCGTTGGAGCGCACGAACCGGCCCCGGCCGCCGAGCCACCGGTTGAGAAGGTCGAGAAGCCCGTAGAAGTGACGCCGGCCGCTGAGACGGTGGCTGCCGGGAACGGCGACTTCGAGCTCGAATTGAATCCCGAGCCAGCGGGCGTTCAAGCGAAAGCCGGTGCTGCGACTACCGACGATTTCCTCAGCGACCTCGCCGCGGAAGTCGAAGACATGGAAACGCCTGCGGCGGCGTCCGCGAAGGCGCCTGTCGCCGCGGCGCCAGCAACGCCGGTTGTCTCTGCGCCCGTGCCCGAGGCGACGGTGGAAAGCCTGAACCAATTGGCCGAGGTCTTCCAGGAATTCCGCAGCGAGCTGGATGAAATGGCGGACGAGGACGAAGACCTGGAAACCCATTACAACCTGGGCATCGCCTACCGGGAAATGGGCCTGTTGGACGAAGCCATCGGGGAATTCCAAAAGGTGGCCAAAGCGGTGCAAAAGGGAAAGCCGTTTGGTTACGCTATGAATTGCTCGACGTTGCTCGCGCTTTCGTTCATGGACAAGGGCGAAGCCAAGATCGCCTCGCTATGGTATCAGCGCGCCCTCGAAATGCCGGGGCTCGACCAGGAGACCATCCTGGCGCTGCGCTACGACATGGCCGTGGCGCTCGAGAAGGCCGGCGAATCCTCATCCGCCCTCGACAGCTTTCGCCAGGTCTACGCGATGAATATCGACTATCGCGACGTCGCCGACCGCATCGCCATCCTGCAGAAGCACTGATCTTCTCCCTCACGAAGCTGTTTCGTTCCAGCGTCTCCGCCGATGAACCGCACTTCACCGGCGGGCCGGAAAGCGGGATCGGCTGTTGCCACATCGGCGGGAATCTCCCATAATTCTAGTTCCATGATCAGCCGCATTCTGCGCCTCCTGCTCGCGTTGCTCTGGCTCGCGCTCGGACTGGCGCTGATCCTCGTGCCGTGGTCGGATATCTGGGATACCAACTTCTTTCTCTACCAGTATCCGGCGCTGGCTCTGTTCCTCAACAATCCATTTTTGCGCGGCGCGATTTCGGGACTGGGATTCGTGAACGTTCTGCTGTCACTCGAAGCATTCCGCCACCGGACTGCCACCGTTGCGACGCGAACCTGAAGCGGCGCCTGAAGCGCGGTTCGCAAGGCCGATCGTGTGCTACGTCACCGACCGGAAGTCGCTCGGCTCCGCTTCGTCTGCCGCAGGAGTGCTCGCGATGATTCGCCAAGCCTTTGCCGCAGGCGCCGACTGGGTGCAAGTGCGAGAGAAGGATCTGCCGGCGCGGGAGCTGCTGGCGTTGTCCCGTGATGCCGTTGCGGCAGCGAAGAGCGCGGCCGGCCGGGAGCGCGCTGGCGAGGCGTGCCTGATCGTCAACGACAGGCTCGATGTGGCTCTGGCGGTGGACGCGGCGGGCGTGCATCTCGGTGGAGAATCCTTGCCGGCCGGCGAAGCGGTTCGCTGGTGCCGTAGCGGGAATGCGCCAGCCGAATTCCTGATCGGGGTTTCCTGCCACAGCTTCGAGGACGCGCGCGAAGCGGAGGCCGCCGGAGCCAGCTACGTTTTCTTCGGGCCCATTTTCGAAACGCCTTCCAAAAAACGCTTTGGGCCTCCGCAAGGAATCGCGCGGCTCGCGGAGGTATGCCGGGGCGTGCGGCTGCCGGTGATTGCCATCGGCGGCGTGAACGAAGCAAACGGGGTGCAATGCCTTGGTGCGGGGGCAGCGGGAGTCGCGGCCATTCGCATGTTTCAGGCGGCGCGCAATGCGGCATCGCTCGCAGAACGGATTGCGCGCCTGCATCGCCGCAGATGAGACAGCCTGGCGTTAGCGCCTAAGCGCTGAGCCAGCGGCCTATTGGCTGCCAGCCCTCGACGTGCTCGCAAATCACTTTGATGACCGCCGTGATCGGAATGGCGAGCACCAGCCCCATTGCGCCCCACAGGAATCCCCAGAACAGCAAGGACACCGTCAGAGCCAGCGCGTTGAGCCGGACGCGCCAGCCTACGAGCGCCGGAACCAAGAGGTTCGCCGTGAAGACGTGGAACAACGTCAGCACGGAGAAGATGAGGATGAAGGGCCCTACCGTGTGGAACTGCTTCAGCCCGATGAGCAGCGGCGGAAGCCACGACATCACGGCCCCAAGGTAGGGAACCAGATTACACACGCCGGAGACCAGCGCCGTCAAAAACGGGAAATCGAGCCCGAGCGCCCAGAAGAAGAGCCAGCTCGCCAGCACCAGAATCAATCCGACCAGCGCGGTCCCAAACACATACCCGCGCAGCACCTGCGTCACATCCGCGAGCGCTTCCTTCGCTTGCGTGCGCTCGGCTGGGGGGAACAATTGCATCGTGGCATGCCACACCTGCCGCTTCGCGGCCAGCATGAAAAACACGAGGAAAGGCACGAAGGTCGCCGCGAGCAAGAATAGGTAGAGAGAGCTCAGCCGGCCGAGCAGCGCATCGCGCACCGGGTGCGCCTCGGCCACCGTGACGATGCGCTCTCCGATGCGCTGGGCCGGAGTAATCTCCGAAACGCGCGCTTCCAAACTTTCCAG
>DATLWP010000353.1:0-2365 GCA_035576265.1 Candidatus Polarisedimenticolia bacterium | reverse complement strand
CCAAGCATGAAGAAGCGGCTGCGAAAAAGCGCGCGGCCGGCGTGCGCTCCAAAGCCAAAGCACACCTGAAGAAGAAGTCGCGCGAAAGGTGATCGGCTGGAGCACGGAGCGTCAACCCACTGCGCAACCCGCGGATAGGCGTGCAACTGCCAGTGCCATGATCGTGAATCGCCAGCATCAGGTTCGCGTTCCCCTGAAAGAGATCGAGAAGTTTCTCACCCGTGCGCGACGCGCTCTTGGCCTGCCGGCCGGATCGTTTACGATCTGCCTGGTCACGAACGCAGAGATCGCGCGTTGGAATCGTGCCTATCGCCACAAGCGTGGCCCCACGGACGTTCTATCGTTCCCGGCCGACGCGAAGCGAGAAAAGTCCGGGAGAACGACCAAATATGGGAGTCCCCCCGCGCGCGGCCGGAGGCTTCCGCCCTTTGCTTCCTCCGCCTCTTATCTGGGCGACATCGCCATTGCGCCGGCCGTGGCGCGTCGCAACGCTCGCCGCTTCGGCCGGACGTTCGCGGACGAGATGCGTATTTTGATCGTTCATGGCATTCTTCACTTGATGGGTTACGATCACGAAACCGACACGGGACAGATGGACCGGCGCGAACGGCGTCTGCGCCGGGCGCTCGGACTGAGTTGATCATGGCAATTTTCCTCTACACGATTGGCGTGCTCCTACTGACGGCGGGCCTTGTCGTCGTGTCGTATCTCGACCGGGTGTATCGAGAGCTGGATCGCGTAACGACGGGGCGCATACGCGAGCACCTCGACCTGTTCGAGTCGCAGATCGAGCCACGCTTCAAGCTGGACCGTCACCGCGCCGCCATGGCTTTCAGCTTGCTCGCGCGCCTGTGGCTGGTGCTGGTTGCGGTGGTCACCGCCGGGGGCGTGCTGCTCTTCGTTCCCGGGAGATGGGAAGAGGGCGTCGAGATACTGTTCCTTTTGGGCGCGGAAGTCGTGGTGGCGATGCAGTTCTTGCCCGTCTTGCTCCTGGCAGGGACAAGGGGCACGTGGATTGGGCCGCTCGTGCCGGTGGTGCGGCTGCTGGTGTGGGCGATCTGGCCGGTGCATGCGGGCCTGGATCTGCTGTCGTCCGTGCTTCGCCTTTCGGAAGAGGAACCGAGCGCGCCCCCGACGGAGCCGCAGGGGATCGAGGCGTTCGTCGATGCCGCGACCGAGGAAGGAATCATCGAGCAGGACGAAGCGCGCCTGATCGAGCATGTGGTCGAATTCAGGGACAAGCGCGTGCGCGACGTGATGACGCCGCGGCCCGACGTGATCGCCATCCCGGCCCGGGCGACCCTGGAAGAGCTGCGCAAGCGGGTCGTGGCGACAAAATTTTCGCGGCTGCCCGTCTACGAAAAATCGCTGGACGACGTGGTCGGCATCGTGATGGCGCGCGACATGCTGGAAGTTCCCGATAGCGACGCGGCGCGCCGCACCGTGCGCGAGCTGACGAGGCCGGCGCTGTTCGTCCCGGAGACGAAACTCGGCTCCGAACTGCTGAAGGAGATGCAGCAGAAGAACCAGCAGATGGCGATCGTGATCGACGAGTACGGCTTGCTGGCCGGCGTGGTCACGATCGAGGACCTGGTCGAGGAGATCGTCGGCGAAATCGGCGAAGAGGATCGCCGGCCCGCGCCGGATGTGATCCGCGAAGCCGGTGGGGGGATGGTGCTGCGCGGGAGCGTGCCGGTGGACAAAGTCGGCGAACTCTTCGGCGCGGAACTGGAAGCAGCCAAGGAGCACGTGAAAGCGCGCACGATCGGCGGGCTGCTCAGCAGCATTGCCGGGCACGTTCCCAAAATCGGCGAGGTGATCGAAATCGACGGGCTGCGATTCGAAGTGCTGGAAGCCAACCAGCGCAAGGTGCTCAGCGTGCGCGCGCGACGCGCGGCGTCCGGAGCGGCCTCCGCCGCCCGCACGGTGTGAACTTCCCCGCCATCCCTGCGTCCCGATGCTTCCGTGGTTCGAATTGGGCGCAATACTCATCGTTTCGAACCATGACACGGGTCGCGTTCAAGGAAAGTACAGCATCGGTCGAGTTCGAGGACAGTTCTAGGAGTCGAGTTACAGGACTGGACCAGAGGACAGGCCGCTGCGCCGCCGCACGATTGCTCTCCTCCGACAGCACACGCTAACGAGAGACAGACCGATCATTCCACAGTCTCGCGGAACGGTGTATCAGTTTGGGGCAAAGCCGGCGGAATCGGAACAGCGAGCCGCAGGTTCACGGGCAGGACGCAGAAGCAGGAAAGCCACAAGTTCGTTGATTCCAATTGTTTGAAGGCGGCTCGCCAGGCGTGGCATTGGCGGCAGGCGTGCCGGGGAATTCGCAGGATGCGCGCGGCTACACGGAGCGAGC
>DATLWP010000352.1:0-22727 GCA_035576265.1 Candidatus Polarisedimenticolia bacterium | reverse complement strand
GGAAGAAAACCTCAGCAGCCGACCTTGCGTGGGCCCGAGAACAGTATATAAAGCTCGACGACATCGAGTTTCACCAGAATTTTGACTATTACAACCTTTCGGTCTACATCGAAGCCAGCTTCGCGAACTCGAAACTGAGTTATCTGGCCGTCGAAAGATCGGAAACGTATTAGCCTTCGATTCTTCGCGTACTCAAGTTCGAGATCCCTCGCCCTCAAGCCTCGACCCTGAAGTCGGGTCCGCCCTGCGAGTTCTACACGAACAACCGTTTGCAATCGGGCCCTTGGTCATGGCAGCTTGATCGTGTGAATGTGATGACGACCAATGGGACGCGTAGCGCGGCTGCAACTATGTACCCCGGCCTCGACCCTTGCACCCATGTGCTGGGCGCTCAGCGACGCTCTTTGCTCGGCCGGTTTCGCACCCCTGAAACTTCGGGCTCCAACCCTGACACCCCGTATTTCAGCCCGGTACACCCTTGCGCGCTGAAAATGGCGCAACCTGTTGAAAACAAAGGGTCGACGTCCTCCGAGCCCGGTACACTTTTGGAGGCGTCTCCGCGCTGTTCCGCGCAGCCCATTCGACGGGTCCCCCGTGCTAGAATTCATCTTTCCCCAACACTCAAGAGGGACCGATTACCGTGCCAAAGGTAGGTTTCGTCAGCCTGGGATGCCCGAAGAACCTCGTGGACAGCGAGGTGATGATGGGCATTCTCGCGCGCGCCGGCTACGAGCTCACGCCTCGCGCGGCCGAGGCGGACGTCCTCGTCGTCAACACCTGCAGCTTCATCGCTCCCGCCCAGCAGGAATCGGTGCAGTCCATCCTCGAAATGGCCGAATACAAGAAATTCGGCCGCGCCCAAAAGCTGATCGTCGCCGGATGCATGGTCGAGCGCTACCGCGACCAAATTCGCGAACAAATTCCGGAAGTGGACGCCGTGATCGGCACCGGCGAAGTGGAAAAAATCCTGGTCGCCTGCGAAGGAGAGTTACGCGCGGAAGCGAATCCTATCGGCGCCGCGGAATCGCCGACGTATCTCTACCACGACCTCACTCCGCGCATTCTCGCGACACCGCGCCACACTGCGTACATCAAAATCAACGAGGGCTGCGACCATCCTTGCACGTTCTGCGTCATCCCGCAGCTGCGCGGAAAATTCCGCAGCCGGCGATTCGAATCCGTCGTGCGCGAAGCGGAAAATCTTGCCGCTGCGGGCGTGCGCGAGATCAATCTCATCGGCCAGGACACCACGTACTACGGCGAGGATCTCGGCCTGCGCGATGGCCTGCCAACCTTGCTCGAGCGCCTCGCGCAAATTGAAGATTTGCACTGGGTCCGCTTCCTCTACTGCTATCCCAATCGCATTACCGGAAAGCTGCTCGACACCATCGCCGCGCATCCGCGTCTCGCAAAATATCTGGATATTCCGTTGCAGCACGCCAGCCGCAGCGTTTTGGCGCGCATGAAGCGCGGGTCGCACGCCGATGCGTTCCTGAAAATGCTCGAAAGAATCCGCCGCGCGATTCCCGGCGTTTCCATTCGCACCTCGTTCATCGTCGGCTTTCCCGGCGAAACCGAGAAGGATTTTCGCGAGCTGTGCGAATTCGTTCGCGCCGCGGAATTCGACTGGATGGGCGTCTTTTCCTACTCCGACGAAGACGCCGCGAAGAGTTTCTTGTATGAAAATAAAGTTGACGCGAAGGCAATCGCGCGCCGCCGCAACCAGCTCATGGCCATCCAGAAAAAGACCACCGCGCGCAAGCTGCGCAAGCGCGTCGGTCGGCGCCTCCCTGTAATGATCGAGGGCCCAGCGAAGGATGCCGATCTCATTTGGGAAGCGCGCCTCGAGGGCATGGCCCCCGATATCGACGGCAAGGTTTACATTACGGAATTCGAAGGCGTCACCGAGCCCGCGGAACTCCCTGCGCTCGGCACGCTCGCCACCATCGAAGTCATCGAGGCAAAGGACTACGACCTCATCGGCCGCGTCGTCGAATTTGCGGCCCAGCCCGTCGCGTCGCAAGTCCCGGTCCCGTCGAAAGATCTCTTCCCGATTTTGAGGTCACGGTAATTTGAGATGAAGAGAACCTGTCCCATCTGTCGGAAGCCGACCGACTCCGAACGGGACGCAGATTTCCCGTTCTGCAGCGAGCGCTGCCGCCTGCTCGATCTCGGCGCCTGGGCCAGTGAGAAATACCGTATCAGCCAGCCCGCTTTCGACGAATCCGAGCAGACAGGCATCGATGAAGGCGCGCCTTCGTCTGACGCGAAAGGCAGTGATAACGGTGCGGACCGATGAAGGAAAGCGCACCCTCTCCTTCTTCCGCTGCCACGGTGCCGCCCCCGCGCAAGCCCCGCTTCGCGCTCTTCGTCGCCACCGCCTGCGGCCTCGGCTATATCCCGTTAGCCCCAGGAACGTTCGGCTCCCTCGCAGGTCTGCTCGCTGCGATGCTTCCCTGGTGGACACTGTTCGCGTTAGGAGCGGTCTCGCGGGATACGGCCGTCGTCAGCATGTCCTTTTTCGGCCGTAGCGAGTTCGATCCCTTTGTGGGCTTTCAAATTTGGCTTCTGGCTATTGTTGCTGCACTGGGCGTTTGGGCAGCCAGTCGATCATCTGATTACTGGAAACAAAAGGATCCCCAGCGTGTCGTGATCGACGAAGTTTCCGGACAACACCTTGCAATCGCGCTTGGGTGCGGCGTCCCGGTGTCATGGAAACCAGATATCCCGCTTACGGGATTTCCTTTCGGCCAAGCCAGCGTTCACTCTGTGCTTAGCTGGAAATATCTGCTGCTGGGCCTTATACTTTTTCGCGTATTTGATATCTGGAAGCCTTTCCCCGTGCGCCAGGCCGAACGCCTGCCCGGTGGCTGGGGAATCATGGCTGACGACTGGATCGCCGCGGTTTATGCAGCGCTCGGGCTATGGATCGCCAGGACTATCGGCCTGTAATGTTGCGATGGTTTTGTAGCGGCGGCCTTTAGGCCGGCGATTGCGAGTCGAAGAGCCGCGCCAAGGCGCATGGAAATAGTTCTTTGAAAATGAACGGCACGCCGAGAATCGAAAGCGTCAAACCCGCCGCGGCTCTTCCCGGCGGCGAAATTTCCATTCGCGGCAGCGGCTTCGCTGCGCGCAACCACACGCGCCCGCAGGTGCGCTTCGGAGGGTGCGAGGGAAGCGTCATGATGGCCGGGGATAATCTCGTGATCGCGCGCGTCCCTGACGGAGCCGAAGGCGGTGCCGTGCGCGTGCGCCTCGGCAACATCGAAAGCGCGCCGTTCCCGATGGCCCTGGGCGTGCAAATCGCAGACAATCTGCACCCTGTCGCGAGTCCTGCCGTGGACTCGGAAGGCAACATCTACGTCACCTTCAGCGGCCAGCGCGGCCAGAAAGTCCCCGTTTCTCTTTACAAGATCACTCCGAACCAAACGGTGAAGCCGTTTATTACCGAACTCATGAATCCCACGGGCCTCGCCATCGGCCCGGACGGCTATCTCTACGTTTCCTGCCGCAACGATGGCACCATCCATCGCGTCTCGCCCGATGGCCGCGCCGCGCAATGGGCCGAGGGAATGGGCATCGCCACGGGCCTTGCCTTCGACAAAAAGGGCAACCTCTACGTCGGCGACCGCAGCGGGACGATTTTCAAGATCGGCGCGAACCGCGAAATTTTCGTCTTCGCCACGCTTGAGCCGTCCGTCTCGGCCTATCATCTCGCGTTCAATCCGGAAGGCGAACTCTTCGTCACTGGTCCCACAACGTCGAGCTTCGATCGCGTCTTTCGCATCGATCCGGCCGGTGAGGTCAGCGTCTTCTACCGCGGCTTGGGCCGCCCGCAGGGACTGGCGTTCGACCGCTCGGGCAATCTCTACGTCGCGGCGTCGCTCGCCGGCAAGCGCGGCATCGTGCGCCTCACGCCGCGGGCGGAGGCGGAATTGGTCCTGGGCGGCAGCAATATCGTCGGGCTCGCACTTTTGCCCTCTCACCGCGCCGTGATCACCACCAACAACGCCCTTTTCACCCTCGACTGGGACGTCGAGGGTCCTCCCCTCAACGGCTAGCGACCCGATGCGGGCCGAAATCATCGCGGTTGGATCGGAACTGCTGACACCCTACCGGCTCGACACCAACTCGCTTTTTCTTACCGCGGAATTGAACCTCCTCGGCCTTCGCGTGTTCCACAAAACCGTCGTCGGCGACAGTCCGGAAGAGATGCGTTTGTCGTTCGGCCACGCGCTCGAGCAGGCCGACGTCGTCGTCTCTTGCGGCGGCCTCGGCCCCACCGACGACGACCGCACGCGCGAGACCGTCGCCGAGTTGCTCGGGCGAAAGCTGCAGCTCGACCAAACCGTCCTGCAAAAGATCCAGGAGAGATTCCGCCGCTTCGGCCGCGCCATGCCGGAAATCAACGCGCGCCAGGCCATGGTGATCGAAGGCGCCACGATCCTCGCCAACCCGCGCGGCACGGCGCCGGGCCTGTGGATCGAGGCGCGAAACCGCATTCTGGTCCTGCTTCCGGGCGTGCCGTACGAGCTCCGCGCGCTGTTTGAAGCCGAGGTGAAGCCGCGCCTCGCCAATTTGGGCATCCCTGAGAGGCTTTTCACCCGCGACCTTCGCATCGTCGGCCTTCCGGAATCCGACGTCGAGCAGCGCGTTTCACCGCTTTATGCGCAGTATCCCGATACGGAGACGACCATCCTGGCGTCCCCCACCGGCATCCAGCTTCATCCGCGCATCTGGTCCGAGGACGCCGTAACGGCCGAAGCCCTGCTCGATGAGATGGTCGAACGCATGGCGCTCGCCCTCGGCGAGCACCTTTATTCGACCCGCGGCGAAACTCTCGAAGAGGTCGTCGCGCGCGTGCTCACCGAGAACCGCGCCACCATCGCCGTCGCCGAGAGCTGTACCGGCGGCCTGCTGGCCGAACGCTTGACCAATGTGCCGGGCAGTTCGGCCTACTTCCTCGGCGGCGTCGTCTGCTATAGCAACGAACTCAAGGCGAGCATCGTGGGCGTCCCGCCCGAATTGATCGAGGCCAAAGGGGCTGTCAGCTCGGAAGTCGCGCTAGCGCTCGCCGATGGCATTCGCAAGCGCACCGGCGCGAGCCTGGGCGTCGGCGTCACCGGGATTGCCGGTCCCACCGGGGGCACGCCGGAAAAGCCCGTCGGACTCGTGCATATCGGCATCGCCGACGAGCACGGCCCGAGCGAAACGCGTTTTCGCTTCGTAGGCGACCGCGACCGCATTCGCCAGTTCGCCTCGCAGTCGGCACTCGATTCCGTGCGGCGATATTTCCTGTTTCCCACGCACGGACGGGGCTAGCTCATGCGCTTGTTCGTCGCGCTCGATTTGCCTGTCGCAGTGAGGCAGGCGCTGGACGAGTTGATCGCCCGGCTCAAGCGTCAATGCCGCGACGCGCGCTGGGTGCGCACGGAAGGAATGCACCTCACTCTCAAATTTATCGGCTGGGTCGATCCGGCGGAGCCGAAAAGATTCGATTCCCTCCGTGCAAGCCTCGCAACCGTTCGGTCAGACACGCCCGTTGAAATGCGCTTTCGCGGCGTGGGATTCTTTCCGAATGCGCGCCGCCCGCGCGTGGCTTGGTGCGGCGTGGAAGCCTCGCCGAACCTCGCTGAGATCGTCGCCGATATCGAGCGCGCCCTCGAACCTCTGGGCGTGCCGCGCGAACAGCGCGAGTTCGTGCCGCACCTGACTCTCGCGCGCTTCAATTCGCAGAAGGGCCTCGAACCGCTGCTTCGCGCCGCGGACGAGCTGCAGTCCTGCGATTTCGGATCGGCGCGAGAAACGGAATTCTACCTTTACGAGAGCGTCCTCAAGCGTTCAGGCGCGGAATACAGAAAAGTCGAGACCTATTCGTTCGTGAAGGGAACCTGATGAGCGTCCCCCACTGGCTGATTCCCGCCGTCGCCTATCTGCTCGGATCCATTCCCTTCGGGCTCTTGATCGTGAAGGCTCGGGGCGGGCCCGATCTGCGCTCGGCGGGCAGCGGCAATATCGGAGCCGCCAACGTTACGCGCACGGCCGGCGCAATCGCCGGCCTGCTGACGCTCCTTCTAGACGCGGGAAAGGGATATCTGGCCGTGTGGATGGCGGAACGCTGGGCCATTGGCGCCAGCGGCGGCCGCTGGATGATGATTGCCGCCGTGGCGGCCGTGCTCGGCCATATGTTCCCGGTCTGGCTGCGTTTTAGGGGCGGAAAGGGGGTCGCCACCGGCCTCGGCGTGTTTCTCCCGATTTGCCGTGAGGCTGTGGCGGCGGGCGCGGTGCTCTGGGTGCTGGTGGTACTTTTCTGGCGCTATTCCTCGCTCGGTTCCATTGTCGCGGCGGCCGCGCTGCCAGTGTTGGTCTACTTGCTATACGCGCCGCCGCAAGCTCCGCCGACGTACGTCACTGCCGGCACGATTTTGATTTCACTCCTCGTGCTCGCCAAGCACCGCTCGAATTTGCAGCGATTGGTGGCAGGCAGGGAAAACCGCCTTACGTTTCGCCGCTAGCCACCTTGCCATGGACTAGCTGAAGTCTGTTTACAGCGGACCGGCCAGGGTAACTCCCAATGGTCCTGTAGCTTATAAGGCACCCTAGTACGATAGTCCCGTTGTGCCGCCCGTGCCCGTTCACTAGCATTTGAAGCGGTACTTCCATGCCCATCCAGCCCCTCAAGCTCTTGACGACGCGACGTTGGCGCATACTTTGGATCGTCTTGGCTGCGCTTCTGCTCGTCAGCGTAGCTCCCCTCTGGCTATACCACCGCCAGGTGCTCCGGCTCAGCGAAGAAAAGCTTCAGGATACCGAGCGCGTGCAGCAAAGCGAAATTACGCGGTCGCTCGCGAACGAGACTCTGCAGTTCGAGCAGGGCGCGCGCCAGCAGCTCCTAAGCCAGCGGCAAGTGCTCGCACTGACGGGCTGGATCGAAGACGTGGACGACTCGGCCCACTCCGCCCAGGTTTCGCGCCTCCTGCAGAACTTCGTCGAGAATAATCCGAATATTTTGTACGTGACGGCCGTCAACAGGCAAGCCAGAGGGCAATCGGCTGGAAGCGTCAGCGGAGACCGAGATCCCTTCGTCGAAGCCGCCCTGAAGCGCGCTTTCACTTCCAGCATCCAGGGCTTCGATTCCCTCAGTGAGCCTTTCGCGCTCGGGCAACACAATCGCCCGGCGCTGGTCATGTCTGTACCTCTCCTGGCGGACGGCCAGTTCGCCGGGATGTTCGCCGCGGTTGTGTCCCTCGACCGGGTCCAGGCACGGCTGCGAGACGCCAGCGTGCGCGACCGTACGGTTTACATCGTCGACATCCACGGTCGCATCGTCGGCCATCCGGACACGCGCGACATGGTGCCGGGCCGCGACGTCACGTCCACTTCGCCACTTGCCAAGCAGGTCACGGAATTGCCGCAGGAGCTGCGCACGACGCAGACGACCAACTTCACGGTTCCAAGCAGAGACGAGCGCCACACCGTCGAGATGATTGGCACGTACAGCACGATCCCGGAGCTGGGCTGGGCTGTGATCGCTCAGCGCAACCTCGACGACGCCCGCATTGACGCCGGCGTGAGCGAGCTGACCGCGGAGGCGCTGCGCTTTGTCCTTGGCGTCACAGCGATAGCGCTCCTGCTCGGATATCTCTTCGCCGTCGGCATAACGCGGCCGATTCGCGGCCTCGTGGAATCCACACGCGCCATCAGCCGCGCCGAATTCCACGAACGCGCCGAGGTGCGCGGAGCGGCCGAGATCAGCGAACTCGCCGAAACATTCAACAACATGGCCGGCGACATCGAGCAATACGTCGAGCGGCTGAAGCAGGCCGCCGAAGAGAACCGCGAACTCTTCTTGGGCTCGATCCGCATGCTGGCGGCCGCGATCGACGAAAAGGACCCGTATACGCGAGGTCACTCCGGCCGCGTGGCGAAGTATTCGGTGATTATCGGCGACGGCCTGGGGCTGAGCGCGGAAGACCTCGACCGGCTGCGCATCTCCGCGCTATTGCACGACGTCGGCAAAATCGGCGTGGATGACCGCGTGCTGAAGAAGCCCGGCAAGTTGACCGATGAGGAATTCGACTTAATGAAGCAACACACGGTGAAGGGTGCCAACATCATGCGCCCCGTCGCGCAATTGAAGGAGATGCTCCCCGGCATCGAGTTGCACCACGAACGCCTCGACGGCGCCGGCTATCCCTACGGGCTGCAGGGCGACCAGATCCCGATGATGGCGCGGATTATCGCCGTCGCCGATACGCTCGACGCCATCACCACGAACCGCCCCTACCAATCGGCCATGGATATTGATTACGCTCTCGAACGCATCCGCTCGCTCACGGTCTCGAAATTCGACCCGCAGGTTGTCTCCGCGCTCGACTCCGCCGTTCACTCCGGCCGCCTACGCCTGACCGCAACGCTCGTAGAAGTCTGATGACTCGCGGCGCTTGCGCTCCGCTCCTCTCGCCGTAGCGACAAGGACCGCCGGCGCTTCCGAGGACGCCTTCCGCGCCAGGTGGACGACCGGCCTCTTTCCAGCCCGCAATAAAGTATCCCTATCGCTCCTGCGTCAAGATTCTTGGTTTGTGTCTGCAGGCACCGGATAGCCGAACTAGAGTTCAAGTTTGCTCTCGGCCGGAAGGGACTCAGCCGACGAGACGGAGACGTTGCTGTGCGCAGGCTCAACCGCTTGCCTGGGTTCCCACACCGGCTGCGGGCGAAGGTCGGCCACCAAGCGCAGAACGTCGGGGCGCGCGTAGTGCCCGGCGGAATCGCAGGCGTATTTGGCCGTGATAATTTGTTCGAGGTCGATCTCAGCGTAGATGATGCCTTCTTTGTCCGTGAGCGGGCCACCGATGATCTGGCCGTCCGGGCCGATGATGGCGGTCCAGCCGCCGCCGGGGCGGATCATGTCGGGCTTGTCCTGGAAGCCAAGTTCCTCGACGATGTCCGCGCCGATAGGAGATTGCACGTTGACCACGAAGGTTTGGCCGGCGAGGGCGTGGTGCCGCGCGGCAGCGTCCGTGACGGCGTTGAAGATACAGCAATGGGGATTGTGCGTGAGCGTGGAAACGCCGGGCCAAGCAGCAACGTGAATTTGCTCTCCCATGGCCGTGAGCGCGTAGCGGCTTAAGTCCATCGTATGCTCCCAGCAGATCAAGCCGCCTATTTTTCCCAGTTCCGTGTTGAACACGCGGAGATCGCTTCCGTCGCCATGTCCCCAGATCGTGCGCTCGACGTGCGTGGGCTGGAGCTTGCGGTGTCGGCCGATCACGTCGCCTCGATTGTCGAGGTACAACAGCGTGTTATAGAGCGTGCCCCCTTCGCGCTCGGTGATGCCTACGACCACGTGCGTGTCCGCGGCGCGCGCGGCCCGGCCGAGTCTCTGAACCGTGGAACTGTCGATTTGCACCGCGTTCTTGTAAAGACGGACGAAGTACGGCGCGCCCTGCGTCGGCGTCATGAGCCAGATCCAATACGGGTATCCGGGAATCAATACCTCGGGGAACGCCGTCAGTTTGGCGCCAGCCCGCCCCGCTTCCGCAATCAGTTGACACACCTTCTCTGTCGTTGCCTCGCGATCGAGAAAAACCGGCGCGGCCGCCACGGCCGCCGCTTTAAACCGCGGATACTGGTCAGCCATCGTCAACCTCCTTGGGCAAACCCGAGCAGCCCTTGCGGGTGCACGTCGATCCTCCGGAAATTTCGGTTCGAGTTGCTCGATTGAATGGCAATATACACCAAAGCCCGCGCCCCGGACATGACCCGCTGCCTTCGATTGGACTCACGCTCGATCCTGCGAAATCCGGAGGCTTTTTCACTCTTACTTCGCGGATGAGCCTTTCGTGCCGATCAATGAATAATAGATCGTATCGATGAAGGCGTCCGAGTTGACGAAGTTTCCGGAATACTTCTGCCACGGGGCCAGAATCTTTTCCTGTTTCATCTGCTCGAGCGTCTTGTGCTCGGCCAGCGCCTTCTGCACGGCGGCCATGGTGTCCTTCATCATCTGGGTGTACGCGCGGAGGTCGTCCAGCGTTGCGACCGCGCCGTGGCCGGGAATTACCTTAACGTCCGGCGGGAGAGTGGCGGCGACTTTCTCGCACGCAGCGATCATGCCTTGCACGCTGCCGCCGCCCTTGACGTCGATGAACGGAAATCCGTAGCGAACGAACTCGTCGCCCATATGCACCACGTTGTTTTTGCTGAAGTACACGACGGAATCGCCGTCGGTGTGCGCCGCCGGAAAGTGCATCGCGCGAATCGCCTCGCCATTGAAGTGCACCGTGATCTGGTCGTCGAACGTGATGATGGGCAGTGCTTCGTTAGGCTGGGCCGGCTGCTCGAATTTCACGGCCCCGCCATTGCCGCCGCTGCTGCCATTCTCCAGGCGCTTCCGCAAGTTTTCGGTGGCGATGATTATGGCGCCCCGCGAGCCCAACGCCGCGTTTCCACCCGTGTGGTCGCCGTGATAGTGCGTGTTAATCAGGAAACGCACGGTCTTGCCCGGCGCGATGGTCTGCAGGGCCGCCACAATCTTATCCGCCAGTGGCGCGTATTCGTCGTCCACCAGCAGAATTCCGTCATCCCCCACTGAGGCGGCCATATTGCCGCCCGCGCCTTCGAGCATGTAAACGTTTCCGGAAACGTTCGTTACCTTAACTTGGACCTTGGAAAAGTCCTGCGGCTGTTGGGAAAACGCCCGCGCGGGCAAAAGCAACAAAATGACCAGACAGAGTTTTCTCACGGCTAACCTCGCTCGATGAAATGCCCGGATTCTACCACGGAAACCGCCACGCCTTGTGCGGTGCGCGGTCCGTCGCACTCGCTGCAATCTCCGCCTTGACAATTGTCTGTAATATGTATATACATCTAAATAGGCCAACGACCGATGCGAGACGACACCGCACCATATAGGCAGCTTCCGGCTCTCCCCTGCGCGTGCGCGAACCTGCGCCGCGCGGCGCGTGCGGTGACACAGTTCTATGAGCAGCAGCTGCGCGGCACCGGATTGAACGCCACGCAGTTCACGCTGTTGCAGTTCCTCTCCGAGATGCCGGGGATTACCCAGGGCGACTTCGGGAGAATGCTGGCGTTGGACAGCACCACGTTGACGCGGACGCTCCGCCCTCTGATCCGCCTTGGTTGGGTTCGCGGTACGGCGGGCCGCGACCGTCGCGAGCGACGTTACGTGCTGACGCCCGCCGGCCGGCGCGAACTCCGCCACTTGCAACCCCACTGGCGGCGTGCCCAGCAGCGTCTGCATCGGGCACTCGGAACTCCGGCCTGGAAGCGGATGCAGGCGCTGCTCGTTCGGGTGGCGGAGGCGGCGCAGCAGGCGTGAATACACGGCGTCAATAGATGTATATACATATATAGGCATGGGCCAAGGAGGGCGCGATGAGCACATTCGCCGAACATCCGACGGTCAGGAATTTCGAGGTGAAGCGGGCGGAGGTCGTGGCGCGGCCTTTTCGCGCCCCGCTCGACGCGGCGTGGCTGCGCGAGCTGTGCCTCGGCGCCGGAGCCGACGACGCGGGCTTCGTCGAGATCGAGCGGCCTGAGATGGCCCCTCAGCGCGACGAAATCCTGAATCTGCTTCCCCGCACGCAGACGCTGATCAGCATCGTCTGCCGGATGAATCGCGAGAACATCCGCGCTCCATTTCGCTCCATCGCCAATGTCGAATTTCACCACACCACGGATCAGGTGAACGAAGCTGCGCGCAAAATCGTGGCCAAGCTTGAGGAGTTGGGAATCCGGGCCGTGTATCCGACAGCTGGATTTCCGATGGAAATGGAACGGTTTTCGGAGGGAAAGGTCTTCGTGGTCTCGCACAAACCGATTGCCGTGGCCGCAGGTTTGGGACAGATGGGAATTCACCGCAACGTCATTCATCCGAGATTCGGGAGCTTCATCCTTCTCGGGACCGTACTTATGGATGCCACAGTCACCTCCTACTCCCGCGCGATCGACTACAATCCGTGCCTGACCTGCAAGTTGTGCGTCGCTGCATGCCCGACGGGCGCGATCGGAGCGGACGGAGCGTTCAATTTCTCGGCGTGCTATACGCACAACTACCGGGAATTCATGGGAGGGTTCAACGACTGGGTGGCGACCATCGCGGGCAGTCGCTCGATTCGCGAGTATCAAAGGAACGTGAGCGCTGCCGAGACTGCGTCTATGTGGCAGAGCTTGTCATTCGGGGCGAACTATAAGGCCGCGTATTGCCTTGCCGTGTGTCCCGCCGGCGAAGACGTGATCGGTCCGTTTCTGACCGGCCGCAAGCAATTTCTCGACGAAGTCGTCAAGCCGCTGCAGAATAAATCAGAGACCGTTTACGTAGTGCGCGGTTCGGACGCGGAAGATTACGTGACTCGTCGCTTTCCCAAAAAGACGATTAAATGCGTGTCGAACGGTTTGCGCGTAGGCTCGATAAATGCGTTCTTGCGAGGATTGGCCCTGAACTTTCAGCGGGACCACTCTAAAGGAGTGAACGCAACCTACCATTTCACGTTTATCGGCGACGAACGTCGCAAGGCAACGGTTATCATTCGGGAGCAAACCCTTCGCGTTTACGAAGGCCACATGGGAACTCCCGACATCCGGATTGCGGCCGACACTCGCAGTTGGCTTCGATTTTTGGCGAAAGAGAAAAACGTCGTCGGTCTGTTGCTACGCCGGAAAATCCGTTTCCGGGGATCGCCGCGCCTATTGCTCGCTTTTGGCCGCTGCTTTCCGTCGTAGTCGTGGCAAAACGCCAGACTCATCCCCAGCCCGTTCGTGCGTCTGTTAAGATGGTTGGTTGCCTGTTTCCGGATCCAGACGCATGATTTCACTCTTCGGAAAACCTGAACCGACGCTGCTCGAAAGGCTCAAGGGCTCCGTCAGCAAGACGCGCACCGAGCTCGCCGCCCGCGTCGAGCAATTACTCACGGGCGACCGGCCCGTCGATCCGGAACTATTGAAGCAGCTCGAATCCGCGCTGCTCAGCGCGGACATCGGCGTGCGCACTACGAAAGAGGTGCTCGCTGCGCTTCGGCAGCAGGTCAACGAGCGCAAGCTGATGGACGCGGCAGCGCTCAAGCAGGAACTAAAAAGTCAGATCGTAAAGATCCTGGCTGCGCCTGCCGCCCCACTCGATGGCAACTCTACAGCTGCTTCACCGCGTGTCCTTTTCGTCGTCGGAGTGAACGGCACCGGAAAGACAACCACCATCGGGAAGCTCGCAAACCGCCTGAAACAGGAAGGCGCGAGCGTGCTGCTCTGCGCCGCGGACACGTTTCGCGCCGCTGCCATCGAACAGCTCGAAGTCTGGGGGCGTCGCGCCGGCGTGGACGTGATCAAGCAGAAATCCGGCGCCGATCCCTCGGCGGTGGTTTTCGACGCGCTTTCGGCCGCGCGCGCGCGTTCGGCGGACATGGTCATCGTGGACACCGCCGGTCGCCTGCACACGAAATCGAACCTGATGGCCGAGCTCGACAAGATGAAGCGGACCGCGTCGAAGGTCGTGCCCGGCGCGCCGCACGATGTGCTGCTGGTCCTCGACGCCACCACCGGGCAGAACGGCCTCAACCAGGCCCGCGAATTTTGGAGCCACGCCGGCGTTACCGGCATCGTGCTGACCAAGCTCGACGGCACGGCAAAGGGCGGCATCGTGGTGGCCATCGCCCGCGAGCTGAATCTGCCGATCCGCTTTGTCGGCACGGGCGAACAGATCGACGACCTCGTTCCTTTCGACGCACAAACCTATGCCGATTCGCTCTTCGATTAGCGCCGCGCGCATCTCTGCGGCCGATGACGCATGGATGGAGCGCGCGCTCGCACTCGCGCGCCGCGGCGCCGCGCTAGCTCACCCGAATCCGACGGTCGGTGCGCTGCTGGTGAAAAATGGCCGCGTGGTCGGCGAAGGGTTTCATGCATATGACCACCGCGATCATGCCGAGATCGTCGCCCTCAAGAAAGCCGGCGCGAAAGCGCGGGGCTCGACGCTCTATGTGACCCTCGAACCCTGCTCTCACACTGGCCGCACCGGGCCTTGCACCCTGGCGGCCATTCGTGCTGGAGTGAAACGCGTTGTCGCGCCCATGAAAGACCCAAACCGAGCCGTCGCCGGAACGGGCTTCGAGCAATTGCGGCGGGCGGGCCTCCGCGTCGAGATAGGCGCGCGCGCGGAAGAAGCACGTCGATTGAATGAAGACTTCGCGAAATGGATTCGCACGCGACTTCCCTTTGTCACGCTCAAGACGGCGCTCACGCTCGATGGTCAAATTGCCGAGCGCGCCGGCAGCACAACCTGGATTACGAGCAGTGCATCGCGTGAATACGTGCAGCGCTTGCGGCACTCCGCCGACGCGTTGCTCACCGGTATCGGCACCGTCCTCGCGGACGATCCGCGCCTCACCGATCGGACCGGCGAGCCGCGCCGTCGCAGGCTTCTCCGCGCGGTCGTGGATTCGCGGCTGCGCTTGCCCCTAGGATCGAAACTCGTGAAATCGGCGCAAGACGACGTGCTTATTTTCACTGCGCAGTCGCCGGATTCGCCAAAGGCGCGCGCGCTCCAGAGAGCAGGCGTGGAAATCGTTCGCGTTCCGGCGCGCCGCGGCCGCGTGGATTTGCACGCCGTGATTCGCGAACTGGGGCGGCGGGAAATATTGAACCTGATTATCGAAGCCGGCGCGGAGCTGAATGCAGCCGCGCTCGAAGCGGGAATTGTGGACAAGATGATTCTCATCTATGCTCCCAAGGTGATGGGAACGGGCGGGGTGCCCATGGCTCGAATTCCCTCGCGATGGTTTGCAAAGTCTCCCGCTCTCCAAAATGTGAGGGCGTGTCCTTGCGGTTGCGATGTCGTTGTCGAAGGATACTTTCGCGATGTTTACAGGAATCATCGAACACGTCGGAAAAATTGACGCGCTCGAAATCGGCGCGGACGGCGGACGGCTGCGCGTGAATCTCGCCGGCTCGCCCGAAATGGCCGCGCAGACCCAACTCGGCGACAGCATCTCGGTGAATGGCTGCTGCCTGACCGTCGTCGAATTCGACGCCGAGCACTTCTCCGCCGATCTATCAGGCGAGACGCTGCGGTGTACCTCGCTTGGCGAGAAAAAACCCGGCGATGTCGTGAATCTAGAACGCCCGCTCGCGGCGGGCGCGCGGCTCGGCGGACATTTCGTGCAAGGCCACGTGGACGGGGTAGGCCGCGTCGCGCACCTCACGCCTGCGGGCGAAAACTGGTGGCTTTCCGTGCGGGTTCCGGAAGATCTGTGGCGCTACGTGGCCGAAAAAGGCTCCATCGCGATCGACGGCATCAGCCTCACCGTGGCGCGCTGGCGGGACGGTGCCGCCGACGTTGCCGTCATTCCCTTCACCTACGCGCAAACCAATGTCCACGCAATGGTCCCCGGCAGCGCCGTGAATCTCGAGTGCGACGTTCTCGCGAAGTACGTGGAAAGCCTGCTCGGTTCGCGCAAGACGCCCGCCGCATCGCAACTCACGGTCAGCAGGCTGGTCGAAGAAGGATTTTGATAAGATCGCGCTAGCTCGTGCCCAGCGTCGCGCGTTTCGCCTTCTGGACGCGATACTCCTCCCAGGTCAGCCATATGAGAGCTAGATCGAAAATCGTCAGCGCGAGGAGCATCAGCGAGTGCGTATGGCTGTATCGGTAAATCTGATAGGCGCCGAACGCGCCGAAGACGAAGATGGCAAGTGGATAGGCCCAAAGATCGTCGAGCCACAGAGCGCCTGCCAGCACGATCTTTACAACGCCATGGGACACGAGGTAGATCGAAGCAAAAAGTCGGTCGTTCTCCGTGAGTGCTTTCGAGATGCGGAGCAGATGGACGCCGATGAAGTCGTGAGGATCGCGCGAAAGCTCATGTTGGAACAGCAACGCCACGGTGTGGCTCATTACCGAGGGGTTGATCACCCATAGCAGTGCGCCGCCGATGGTTTCGAGCAAACCATCGATTCCCTTCATCGTGATGCCGGTGCGAAACGTGGCGCGCAGAAGCGATTTCGAGGTCATTGGCGACGGAACACTTCGGCTTTCCTGTGGCATCCCCCTAAATTAGTTTACCGCTTCCTGAGCGGCATCGCGTGCTTTCGCACGCGCGCCGCGGAAATACAAGACTAGTCCCAGCAAAACCGCGAACGCCGTCCCGCCGATCAGCTTGGCTTCGAACACCCACTTGTTCGGAGCCTCCGCCGGCGGAATAAACGACAGCACGATGCCCATCAGCACGACGGCGAACCCGAGCAGGCCGGCGATCCAAACGCCCAACTTCCCCCCGGGAATCAGCGCGGCATTTTTGTTCGTGGCGCGGTCGGGACGATAGGCGAGCTTGATCGCGGCCCCGTACATGTATAGGAACGGAAGAAAATAGAGAATCGTTCCGGCATCCACGAGGATTTGGTAAGCGCTGTTGGCAGTCTCGTTCACCTGGATCAAGAGCAGGATGACGCAGGAAATGCCCGCTTGCACCAAAATGGAAATCCACGGCGTCTTCCACCGCGGGTGAATCTTCCCAAAGGCAGCGGGCATGTAACGGTCAATTCCCACGACAAACGGGACGCGCGCCACGCCAGCCACCGTCGTCCCCACTCCGCCGGCGTTCCCGAACAGCACGAGAAAGGCTGCGGCGATGCCGAAAAACGCGATTCCCAGTCTCGTCGATCCGAGGGCGAGCGCCTGAAACACTCCGCTCTTGGGATCGACCGGCCCCGCCGGCAGGATCGCGAGCACCGCGAACGTCCCCGCGAGATAGGCCGCCGCAATCAGCACGCCCGAGCCGAGAATGGCGCGAGGAAATGTCTTCTGCGGGTCGCGGACTTCTTCGCTCATCGTCGAACACAGCTCGAGCGCCGTGAACGCGAAGGCGATCTGCGGCCAGAAATTCACCGTTCCCCAGTCCCAGGCCGGCAACATATTCGAGAAGGTGAAATGCGTCGCGGAGCCGTGCTCGTGCCAGACGTAAACCCCCATGCCGACCAGCATCAGCAGCGGCACGTAGGTGCCGATTCCCCCGGCGTTCTGCAGCCACTTTCCGATATTCAACCCGATGATGTTGAGCCATACCGCGATACCCAATAGCAAAAAGGACCCGGCCAGCAGAAACATGCGATTCTGGGCCAGGTGGGCCGCGCCGCTGCCGCCGATATAGGCGGCCATCGCCGCGCTGGCCATCAGCAGCCCCGGAAAGTAAAAGAACGTAT
This sequence comes from Candidatus Polarisedimenticolia bacterium, assembly GCA_035576265.1. Classification (GTDB taxonomy): domain Bacteria; phylum Acidobacteriota; class Terriglobia; order Acidiferrales; family UBA7541; genus Palsa-295. The sequence continues at coordinate 5,516 of DATLWP010000352.1, read as the reverse complement.
AGACCCAGTAGGCCCATCCGGCAACGAAGCCATGAAATTCGCCGAACGCGTGCTTCGACCACATGTAGATGCCGCCTTCTTCGGGAAAGCGCGTGGAGAGTTCGACGACGATCAAAGCCGTGGGCAGGAAAAAGAGAACTGCGGCCAGGACCCACAGGCTGATCGAAGAAGTGCCGTTGTGCGCGGCGGCGGCGATCCATCGCGGGCCCAGCACAGCCGCGATATTGAACAGCAACACATCCCAGAAGCCCATCGAGCGGCGAAGTTGCTTCTTCGCGTCGGATGCGTGTGGCTCGCTCACGCGGTGGCATCCAGGGCGGGAATCAATTCATCCTGCGCGAGGAAATTGCGCAGAAAGGGATCGGTCGAGCGTTCCAGTTCCGGCCAAGTGCCGAAGAATGCGACGCGGCCGTCCTGCAGAAAGATGAGGCGATCGGCCAGCTTCTTCGCAAGATGCGTATCGTGCGTGACCACGATGGAAGTCTTATGCAGCGTTTCCTTGAGCTTCAGAATGAGGTCGCTGATGTGCGCCGCCATCAGCGCATCGACCATCGTGGTCGGCTCGTCGTAAAGGATTGCCTCGGGATCGAGCGCGAGGGCGCGCGCGATGGCCACGGCGCGTTTCGTGCCCGTGCTGAGGTCGGCGGGCAGGCGGTCCCGGAACTCCGAAACCTCGAGCGTGGCGAGCAATTCCTCGGTGCGCCGGTCGATCGCGTCCCAATCCTCGCCGCCTCGGCCGATCAGCGGAAACGCCACGTTTTCCGCCACCGAGAGCGAGTCGAATAGAGCGCCCGATTGAAACACCATCGTTACGCGACGGCGAATTTCGGAGAACTGCGCCTCGGTCCATTCGGTCACATCCTGGCCCGCCACAATGATGCGTCCCTCGTCCGGCTGCAGAAAACCGAGCAACAGCTTCAGAGAAACCGACTTGCCCACGCCGCTGCGGCCCATGATCACGGCCGTCTCGCCCTGCTCGATAAAGAAGCTCACGTCTTTGAGGACGACGTTTTCGTCGAACGATTTCCAGACGTTTTGGAATTCGAAGTAGTGGCCGCTCATTTTTCGCAGGTCTTCGCGCTCTCGCCCAGCCGTCCACGCGCCTCTTCGTAGTCCTCCGGCGAGTTCATATTCTTGAACAGGAGTCCGCCGGAATCAAAGACTTTCCATTCCGAAGGCTCGACGTACTCTACTCGGAGATCTTCCAGCCCCTCCGTGATCTTTCTCGAGCCATGCTCGAGCGCGGCTCGGATCGCCGGCTCGCATCTCTTGTGGTACATCGCGCAGAGCGGCTCGGCCCCGCGCACATTCATGGGCAGCACGGCATCCTCTTCGGATGCCAGCGCTCGGGAAATCAAATAATCGAGCCAAGACCGCGTGAGAAATGGCAGGTCGCACGCTACCACAAGGCTCCACGGCGCGGTCGCTACCCGCAGCGCCGTGGCGATCCCACCGAGCGGGCCCGCGCCGGGCCAATCGTCGCCGATCACGCGCAGCCCCAAGGACCGATAACTTTCCGGATTCCCGACCACGGTCGGCGGACCCGCCACGGATTCCACCACTCGCGCCGTGCGCACCAGAAGCGCGACGCCCTCCAGTTCGAGCAGGGCCTTGTCGCGCCCCATGCGCGAGCTTTCGCCGCCGGCCAGGATGAAACCTTCGATCTGTTCTATCGAATTCACGGTATGCCACCCGTATGATACGGAAGCGCACGTTGTCATCCCGAGCGCAGCGAGGGATCTGCTTTTCGCAAGGGTCAAGAAACGGCAGATTCCTCATCTCCCAATCCAGTTGCGACTGGGACTCCGCGCAATGACAAACTTTTGCTTCAGCCCTTCCCCGGCCGTTGAATTCCCAGTTCGCGCAACTTTTCCTGCAAGCTCTGCCGATGCAGCCCGATCTCTGCCGCTGTTTGCGACACGTTCCAGCGGTGCTCCTCGAGCTTGCGCTTGAGGTATGCGATCTCGAATTTGCGCTTCGCCTCGCGGAAATCGGCCTCGCTCAAAAACGAATCGCCCCGTTGACCCCATTGTGCGCCGGTCGCGCCGGCATTATTTCGAACTTCCTCCGGCAAGTCCCCGGCGGAGATCTCATCTCCTCGGCTCAGGACGAGCGCCCGCTCGAGCGCGTGGCGCAGCTCGCGGACGTTGCCCGGCCAGTCGTAGCGGCGCACGGCATCCATCGCTTCCCTGCTCAGCCGAGCGCTTCGGCCGTGGCGCGCTCCCAATTGCGCGAGAAAGGTCTCGACCAGCTGCGGAACGTCTTCCTTGTGGTCGCGAAGCGGCGGCAGCTGGAGCGTCACCACGCGGAGGCGATAGTACAAATCTTCGCGGAATCGGCCCGCCGCCATCTCGCCAGGCAAGTCGCGGTGCGTCGCGGCCACGATGCGCACGTCCGCATGGATGGCACTCGACCCGCCGAGCCGCTCGATTTGACGGTTCTCGATCGCGCGCAACACCTTAGCCTGCGTCACCGGATTCATGTCGCCGATCTCGTCCAGAAACAGCGTGCCGCCCGACGCCAGCTCGAATTTTCCCTTGCGCTGCTGCGCCGCGCCGGTGAACGCGCCCTTCTCGTAGCCGAACAGCTCGGATTCGATCAAGTTCTCGGGCAGCGCCGCGCAATTCACCGCCACGAACGCTTTGTCCGCCCGCTGAGACCGCGCGTGAATTTCCTGCGCCAGCAAATCCTTGCCCGTGCCGGTCTCGCCCAGAATCAGGAGCGTCGAATCCGTCCAAGCGACCCGCTCCGCCATCTCAAACACTTGCCGCATCGCCGCTGAACCGCCCACCATTCGGCCGAACTGTCCCTCGGCGACGAGCTCACGCCGCAGGCGCTCGTTTTCCGCGTCGAGATCCGCCAGCCTCAGCAAGTTCGCGACGCGCTTTCGGAGCTCTTCGATGTCGAAGCCCTTCACGATGTAGTCCGCCGCGCCGCTTTGCAGCGCTTCGACCGCGGTGCGCGCCGTATCGAGAGCCGAAACGATCAGCACCGGGGTCTCGTCGCCGTTCTCGCGAAGGCGCCGCAGAAACGCTAGGCCGTCTTCGTCCGGCATGACGACATCGAGCAAGATCAGGTCCGCGTGCTCGCGCGCTGCGATTGCCCGTGCCGCATCGGCTGACTCCGCCTCGACGATTCGGTACTTCCCTTCCAGCGCGCGGCGCATTCCATAGCGCGCAGGCTGCTCGTCATCCACGATCAGAATGGTTCGCATGGTCCCCTGCATTATCGCCGATCGCGCGGTCCAATCCGTCTCCGTCCGCGAGAGGGAGCATCAGACGAAACCTCGTTCCCTTCCCTTTCGCAAGCGGGCTTTCGCATGAGATCGTTCCGCCCATTTCAGTGACGCGCCGGGCCACGATCGTCAAGCCCAGGCCCGTTCCCGTCGCCTTGGTGGTGAAAAACGGCTGAAACATTTTGGCCCGCATTTCAGGCGAAATGCCAGGGCCGCTGTCCTCGATTCGGACCTCGAGGCGATCGTCCCGTCGCGCTAGCGCGATCTGTACGCGGCCTCCGTCTGGCTGCGCCTCGATAGCGTTCACGACGAGGTTCGACAACGCCTCGCTAAGCGCCTCTTCTGAAGAGAGAACGAACATTTCTTCCGTCGGGGCGTTAAATTCGAGTATCACATTGCGACGCTCCGCGTCATGACGAAACAACTCCGCCGTCTGTCTTGCGAGAGCGATTGCTGCGACGCGCTGACTGCTGGCAGACGGCTTCGCAAAATTCAAAAGCTGCTTCAGCTTCGCGCTCATGCGATCAATCTCGCCGAGGACCAACGTGCAGTCTCGGCGCGCGCTGCCGGGCAAATCTGGATTTTCGAGTTGCACCTGCAAGATCGTCTTCATCGAGCTCAGCGGGTTGCGCAGATTGTGCGAAACGCTTGCCGCCATCTGGCCGAGCAACGCGAGTCGCTCGCGCTCCGCCAGCTCTCGTTCCAACCGCAGCTTCTCTTCGATCAATCGGCACAAATCCAGCATCGCGGGCAGTTGCTCGGCCAGCAAATCAAGCGCGGCGGTCGTCTCGCCGGCAAGATACGAGCCTGTGGACGCCGCCTCCAGAACTCCGATTTCCCTGCGGCCCTCGACGAGAGACACGCGGACAACGTGGCCGAGGCCGCCCGGCGATTCGAGAGGTTTCTGTGACGCATCGCGTGGCACCAAAAGGCGCACGGCGGCCAGACCGAGTTCCTCGCGAATCCGCTCCTCGGCGTGCCTGATCAGTCGTTTCAGGTCGCCGTGTCGCGCCTCGCCCTGGAGTTCCACGGCTAGAGCTTGCGCACGGCCCATCCGTTCCTGAATCGTGCGCTGTAAAGCGGGCCCAATGACGCGTTCGAGGGGCTCGAAGAGAAAAATGAGAATGAAGAGCAGAATGCTCGCCGTCGCCTCCGGCGGGAGCATCGGCTCAAGCCATCCGCTCACGCGCCGCACCAACGCCAAGTAGAGCAACGCAACGAACATCGCCGAAAGCGCATAGACCAAGTTCCGCTGCGCCCCGAACTCCAGAAAATTGTGCTTCAGCGAGTAGTAGATGAGCAGCACGCCGGGAAATATCCCAGCCAGGATTGTCGCCGTTGCCAGCAGGTCTGACCATAATGGGGACAGCGTCTCCGTATAGACGATGCGTCCAACCAGAATGGCGAGTAGCGAGCACGAAATCGCAAAGAGCCATTGCCCAAGGACCTTCTCGTTTCTATTGGTCGCGCGGCGAAAAACAACCAATTCCAGAAACGCCGCCGAGGCTGCGCCGGCCGCCCAAGCGAAGAGCAGAACTGAAATCTGCGAATCCAGCAGAGCGCCCGCGTGGGATACGACACCTGCCCAGCGAGATGAAATCGCCAGAGAAGCCACGCTAGCAGCGCTCACCAAGTAGGTCACCCAGACGAGATGCCGCAGCACCGGGTTGATTCTCCATTGCTGCACCGACCTCACGTACTCAACGTGGGTGTGCCAAATCAACGGGAGCAGAGCGAACGTGCCGAAGCCCATCAGAACCGCGCAAAGGAGCCGGGTGGCGTTCGGCAGCAACCCGTATTGAATTGTGGCGTTGATTTCGAGAAGTCCGCCCGCGTAGATCAAGAAGAGCGACAGCACGAGGAAGAAGAGCAGACGTTCGAACCGCCTTGGCCGACGATGGCCGAGAATCAACGCTAATAGGAAGAGGTAGACGAGCGTTCCGGCCGTCAGTCCGACCAGCCGCAAGTAGAAGAGGAAAGGCACGCCAGTTCTCTTTGCGGAGGGATTCTAGTCCTCGGGCCAGCACAACTCAATGAGCAAGTGTCAGAAAATTCTGACGCATGCAATATATTGTAATATATAGACTTACATCGCATTGGAAGCCCCAGAATTGGCACCGCGTTTCTCGGGTTTTCGCCTTGACAGCCAACTCGATTCTGATATATTAGCACTCGCCTCGGAGGAGTGCTAATCGCGACTTCGCCGAGCACACTCAGCATCCCATCGGAGGAATCGCAAAAATGGCTGTCAATGTTACGCCGTTACACGACCGTGTATTGG
>DATLWP010000351.1:0-12101 GCA_035576265.1 Candidatus Polarisedimenticolia bacterium | reverse complement strand
CTGAGGCATGATAGCTTCCTATCTTTGCGCCTCGATTCGCCGATCAGACATCTATCTTACTGTATATAAGGCACTTATCGAGCGAGCACTCCTATCTTGCTCCACTCCTCGCACTTGGCTACAATAATGCCTTCCGCAGAGGAGCCCCCAAGCCGGCGGGGCGGTGCCCCCATAGTCAAAGGAGTGGCGCGTGCAACGAGGGAGCCTCTCCCGGCTTGTGAATTCTCGAAGCGACTGTTCCTGCCCGAGGAGCAAATTTTATGCCTACGAAAAGGCCCAAGACGAGCAGGCGGCAAATTCTGTCCACAGCCGGAAGAAACGCCAAGCCTTCGTCTCCGTCGACAGGGTTGCGGGTGACTTATGGGGACTCGAAGCGACGGGGCATCACATCCGAGAGGATAATGGCCACCAGCAACGGATACTTCTGCGCCCTCGAGCGCAATCAGAATGGAAAATACACCGTCCGCGTTCGGGCCACTTTCGGCGGGAACGGCCATGATGTCGAGGGCGGTCGAGTTGTCCAAAACGGCCCAGGTGGCTGGACTCTGCCGGTCTACTTCCTCGCGTCGTCCTTCAACGCGGCGATGAAAAAGCTCGAACAATCCCTGCAATTCTTGCAGAAAAACGAAGAGCGCCTGCGCTTTTGGAGTGTCGACCGAACCGACGACCCTAATCTCGCCGGTGAACTCCTGCAGGAATCGGGCCTCTGGCTCGACCGCCGCCGCGAATTTCCTCGCAAACTGGCCGAGCTAGGGGTTCCCCGCGAGCGCCCCATCTCTGCTTCTATGCTGGCGCCGGTCCGCCGCGTGCTAGCTGACTCACTCGCGCAGGAGCGTCCGGGACGCCACTCGGCCCTCGCCAGCGACTAGCAAAGAATTGAGTTCACTTCGCGCGGAGGAGAACTTCGCCGTGGGCTACCACGACATCATTGAGAGAAAGACGGTATCGATAGGTGCCGGGATTAAGACCGGACCGCGTGGGACCGCTGGACAGACGCACGCCCGGCGGCGCCTGAAAGACGTTGGAAGCGAACGGAGAGCGCTGCGGGTCGAATTCGATCTTGAGGTTTCCCGCGTTTGAGAACCATGTGACCTGATCGCCCGGATCAACCACGACGACCTCCGGGAGCATGCCCACCATCACCATCTTTTCAGCTGCCACTCGCTTATCCAGCCTCCCTGTTGTGAAATCTACGCAAGTTCGCGGACGGCATCGGCAATGTGCCGGGCCGAAATTCTGAAGGCATCGAGCAACTCATCGGGCTTGCCCGAGTGAGGCATGCCGTTGACGGCGAGCAACCGGAATTTTGCCGGTGCCATACCACACTGCGCGAGCGCGGCAATAACAGCTTCGCCGATGCCGCCTTCCGGCCAATGATCCTCGACAGTTACGAGACGCCCGCCGGTCGCCGCGATCTGCTCTGCGATTGCCTTGCCGTCAAGGGGCTTCACACAATAGAGATCGATCACGCGTATCGCCGCACCTTGCGACTTCAACTGGTCCGCTGCTTTGAGCGCTTCATGCAGCGTGATGCCCGCGCCGATCACCGTGGCACGGTCTTGCGCGCTTTGCCGCAGAACTTTGAACCCTGGAACGGGAAACTTGTCGTCATTCGAGTAAAGAATCGGGGTCTTCGGGCGCGAGGTCCGAAGATAGTTGATTCCGCTGCGCCGCGCCATCGTTTCGGTCAGCCGTTCGGCCGAAACCGCATCACTCGGATAGAGCACCGCCGAGCTATGAACCGCGCGGAACATGGCCAGATCCTCGAGCGCCATTTGCGACGGACCATCCTCGCCGATCGAGACGCCGCAGTGGGAGCCGCATAGATTGAGGTTGCTCCGGCTGATGGCCGCCATGCGCACCTGGTCGTAGGCGCGGGAAAGAAAGCACGCAAACGAGTCGACGAAGGGCACCTTGCCGCGTGCGGCAAGCCCGACGCCCGCGCTCACGAGATTTTGTTCGGCGATATAGCCCTGATAGAAGTGATCGGGATAGGCGTCGCCGAAAATCTCGGAAAAGGTGGAGTTTTTGACATCGCCCGACATGGCCACGATATGCGGGTTCACGGCACCGAGCCTCTTGAGCGCATTGCCGTAAGCCTCGCGTGTCGCCACCGGCTTTCCGTCGGAATAATCTGGCGGAGCGGGTGCGGGAAAGTCGGGAGGCTGCGGAAGAGACTCCCTCTCATACGACTTGCCAGGGTCGGGCGCAATTTCGATCGTGCCGCCAATCTCCTTCAAGGCCTGTGCGAGCTGGTCCTTCGACAAGGGTTTCCCATGCCAGTGTTCCTTACCGGCGAGGAAACTGACACCATGACCTTTCACTGTGCGCGCCAGGATCGCGTGCGGCCGCCCCTTCACCGCTTTGGCGCGGTCGAGCGCCGCAAGTACGGCGGCAACGTCATGCCCATCGATTACCTCTGTAGCCCATTCTTCCGACTCAAATTTGCGGCGGTACGCTTCCATATCGTGCTGGTACATCGTAGGAGCGCTCTGGCCGAGCGCGTTCACGTCGGCAAGCACGGTCAGATTGTCGAGCTTATAGTGGCCGGCAAATGCCGCCGCCTCCCAGATTTGTCCCTCGGCCATCTCGCCGTCACCGATGAGGACGTAAACGCGCGTAGCGCTCTTGTCGAGCCGGGCGCCAATCGCCAGGCCCACGCCGACGGACAACCCCTGGCCGAGCGAGCCCGTGGCCGCGTCCACACCCGGGACGCGCGGCGTGGGGTGGCCTTCGAGCTCGCTTGAAAATTTTCGCAGCGTCATCACGCGCGATTCGGGAAACACGCCCGCCTCCGCAAGAGCCGCATAAAGCAGGGGGGCTGCGTGCCCCTTCGAGAGAACGAAGCGGTCGGAATCGTTGGAGTTCGGATTTTTCGGGTCGAACTTCATGGCATAGAAAAACAGACCGGCGACCAACTCGGCGGCCGACATGCAGGAGGTTGGATGGCCCGAACCAGCCGCAGTAGTGGACATCATGGAAAGAGCGCTTAGCCTCCGAGCCTTCTCCTGAATGGCTGCTATGGTGGAAGCGGATGGTGCTGCTGGCGAGGCCGCGCTCATGAAGGCTCCTTTGGCTGAGTTTACTAGAGGCGAGATTGTACCCTTTTCCGGCGAAGTCCGCGAGACACGCCCGGTATTACGCTCACGTACAAATAGATTTGCACGCGCCACCACGCGGTTTTCCTGAGCGCACGTTATCCTACCGAACGCCCCTCACAATGGTTGGGATGGCGTACCCAACTGCAACTTTCTGCCGAAGCGGCTTCGTGCCATGCCACATTCTCAATGGAGACGAGGGCGCTCTCGTGCGCCCAGGGGGTGGCACGTCAGTCGGCAAGCAGAAACCGAATCAGTTGCGCGCGGAAATCAAGAGTTGACAGTACGGGCATGGCGGCCTGAATCTTTGGCTAGACTGACTGCCGACATGTGCGGCGTTTATGAGGCGTTTCTTTGCTCCGGAGCTGGAAAAAGTGAGCGTGCTGCAGCTGGGGCCCGGCACCGTCAGGGAACGGCTCTCGCCGTACAGCCGGGAAGTCGCAGGGGAAGTAAAGCGGATGCCACGAGCACTGACGCTGGAGTTCTACGCCCTGGCGGTTCGCCAAACGTGGGTTCGGAAGTTTCTGGGTGAAGTCTACGCACGCTACTGTTCGGAGCTCGCTACCATCATCCGCGAGGGCATCGAGCGATGTGAGTTCTGCGAGGTAGACGCCGTCCAGATGGCCGCGGCAATCACAGGTCTGTGCGAGGGGCGAATCCTTACTTTGGACGCTTGAGCCAAACGTATTCCCCTTTGAGAGATTTTTTCGAAGGCTCCGTGGGAATCATGCTCGATGGCATCAAGACGGAAAGCCGGTGAGAATCGTGAACGATCAAAAGAGGGCGCGTGAAACTCAGACGGGTTCACGCCGAAGAAGAGTGGCAAGGAATCGCGGAGAAGGAATTGGGACTTGGGCAATCTCGGTGGCAAGTGTCTGTATTCTTCTCACCATCTGCGTCCCCATCCTGCTAGCCCAGCAGCCGAATGCCGATGAAATTGTGAGACGAGGTGAATACGCGGTGCGAGGAAAGACCCAGGTGGGAGACGTCGTGATGACCGTCAAGACTCCCGACTGGCAGCGGACCCTCGAATTGCGCTACTGGACGGTCAATCCCGACAAGACATTCATACGCGTGACCGCACCGGCCAAGGAATCTGGCACCGCCACGCTGCGGCTTGGGACCAACATGTGGAACTACCTGCCGTCAGTCGAGCGCACCATCAAGATTCCTCCGTCCCTGATGCTCGAATCGTGGATGGGAAGCGATTTCACGAATGACGATTTGGTCCGGGAGAGCAGTCTCGTGAAGGACTACGATCACCGAATGGGCGGAGAAGCACTGGAAGCCGGCGATGCATGCTATCGGATCATCGCCACGGCCAAGCCGGATGCACCTGTCGTGTGGGACCGGATTGTCCTGTACGTTCGCAAATCAGACGCCATCCCGCGCCGCGAGGAGTATTACGACAGCAAAGGAAGGATGCAGAAGGTACTCACCTTCGATGATATCCGTAAGACGAGCGGGAGAGTGTATCCCATGCGGTGGAAAATGGTTTCCGTGAACAAACCTGGGCATGAAACGCTGCTGCAGATCAGCAATTTGACACTCGACCGCCCTATTTCGGATTCCATTTTCACGCAAGAGAATCTGCGGCAGCCATTCTAGGTCTGAAACGACGATGCTATTTTTTAGCATGGCGTGGAGAAACGTTTGGCGAAATCGACGGAGATCGCTGCTCACCGTTGGAGCCATCGCATTGGGCCTCGCTTTCAATATATTCATGCGAGGCATCGGCGATGGTTTTCACGACCAGATGGTGGACAACTCGGTTCGCGCCGAGATCGGCCACATTCAAATTCACCGCTTCGGGTACCGCGACGATCCGGGATTGAATCAGACGTTGCCTGCCCCTCAAAGGGTCGCACAGGCGATTCGCTCGCTGCCACATGTGCGCGGCTATACGTTCCGGGTCCTTGGCGGCGGTCTGGCGAGCACAACGGAAAACTCGAGCGGAGTGCAGATCCTCGGCGTCGACCCTGCACAGGAGCAGACCGTGACGACCATCCAAAATGCGATCGTGCAGGGACGTTACCTAGACAGTGGCATGCAGCGTCCCATTCTGCTCGGCGAAAGGCTCGCAGCGCACCTGAAGACCTCGTTGGACGATAAGGTCGTCCTCCTGGTGCAAGCTGCCGATGGCTCCATGGGAGCGGAGCTATTCAGAGTCGCAGGAATTTTTCGATCCGGTGCCCCAGAAATGGATGCGGGCGTAGTTTTCATCTTGCGTTCGGATGCACAGACGCTCTTCGCCCTCGGCGACCGGATCACCGAGGCCGCGCTGTTGCTCGATTCATCTCGCCAGGTTCCGGCTGCGCTGGACGCGTTGAGTAAGGGCCTCACCGGCGAGCCTGTCGAGATACTACCCTGGTGGCGGGTTGAGCCTTTTCTCCAGCAATTCATTCAAATAGATGACGCGTTCTTCTACGTTATCGTTCTTATCTTTTTCGTGGTGATCTCCATCGGAATTCTGAACACGATCATGATGTCCGTCTTCGAGCGAGTCCGGGAGTTCGGCGTGATGATGGCTTTGGGAACCAGGCCACGGCAGATCATTAAACTTGTGGTGGAGGAAGCCCTTGCGCTCGGTCTTGTGGGAATCGTGGCGGGCAGCCTGATAGGCTCAGCTCTCACTCAATATTTCGCGCGACACGGTATTAACCTCTCGTCGTTCAGTGCGGGTGCGGCCGCGCTAGGTATCACCTCCAGCCGAGTGTACTCCGAGCTGACCCTAGGAAACCTCGTATACTCCAATCTCGCAGTGCTCGCCGTGGTCATGCTCGTGGCGCTCTACCCAGCCGTCCATGCGGCCGGGCTTCGGCCAGTCGAGGCGATTCGGCATGTGTGAATCACGCATGGTGCTCGTAGAAATCCGGAGTGTTTTCAAGACGTACCACGATCATGTGGATGTTCACGCGTTGAAGGACGTGACACTTCATTTAGAGAGAGGATCGTTTGCGGCCGTCACCGGGCCATCCGGTTCCGGGAAGAGCACGCTGTTAAACGTGCTGGGAGGACTCGACCGTCCGGATGCGGGAAATATTCGGGTCGGAGGAACCGATTTAACCGCCATTCCCGCCGATCAGCTTGCTGACTTCCGCTTGCACCATATCGGATTTGTGTTCCAGGCATTCAATCTTCTACCCGTGCTGAGCGTGGTGGAGAACCTGGAATTCATTCCCGCACTACAAGGGGTATCGAAACAGAAGCGGCGCCGGCATGCGCGCGACCTTCTGAAAACCGTCGGACTGGAAGAAGTGGGCAGCAAACGCCCCAACGAGTTGAGCGGAGGCCAGCAGCAGCGCGTGGCGGTGCTTCGAGCGATCATGACTGAGCCGGAACTCGTACTGGCAGACGAGCCTACTGCCAACCTGGACTCTGCGAATGCTTCCCTCTTGTTGGACATGATGGAACGCCTCAATCGAGAAAAAGGAGTCACTTTCGTTTTTTCAACGCATGATCCGCAAGTCGTGCGGCGCGCGCGGCGCGTGATTCGCCTGAAAGACGGTGCGGTCGTCGCGGACGAAACCCAGACTCCGGTTGCGGCTTCGATCTCGACATGAGACGCTTCGCCTTGCTTGCCGGACTGCTGTTGTGCGCTCCGCAAGCACACGCGCAGAATTCTCCTTCGAACTTTCAATATCGTTTCGCGGGTTATTACAGATCTCTGTTCACAACATCGCATTCCTTCTTTACAGGCGACGCGTACGCCGACAGTCTCAACCGGGTGCGCCTCGGCGTCGATGTTGGTTGGAAACGCACTCTCTTCGTTCATGTGGACTACGACAATGAGATTCACTTCGGAAACCTAACTACCCAGCCCGACTTCGATTTCGTGCGCCAACGCCAGGACGACGCGTACTTTGATTTATTGCACGTGTGGGTCGACGAATCGCACGTATATTCCGACACATCGCTCTATCGCGGCTATCTGACGGTGCGCCACGGATCTGCGGAACTGACGGTGGGACGTCAGCGCATCGCATGGGGAACAGCGCATTTCTGGAGTCCAGCCGATGCATTCAATCCCATTAGTCCCTTGCAGGTGGAAGCGGACGAGCGGGAAGGAGTGGATGCCGCGCGACTTTCGGTCCGACTGGCGAGGGATGTCCGCTGGTCCGTCGTGTACGCTCCGCAAGAGGGTATAGACCGCTCGACCGAAGCCACGCGGCTTTCGACGAATGTCCATGATTTCGACGTGGCGGCATTTGCTGGCCGCTTCCGTCAGGATTGGATGGCTGGAGGAGCGTTCGCGGGGCAGTGGGGCGGCGCGGGGCTTCGCGGCGAACTGACTTACACGTGGCGCGCGAATTCTTCCGAACGCAACGCTCTGCGGTTGACGTTCGGATCGGACTACGCGTTGACAAGCAAACTCTACGTTGTCGGAGAGTACTTCTACAATCAAGGCCAGCCACCTGGAACAAGTGCGGGGCAACCGCCCAATCCTTCCGACCTGCTTCACTTCACAAATGAAATCTTCACTCTCAACCGACACTTTCTTTCCGGCGGGACGCGTTTTGCAGTTACGCCGCTGTTTCACGTGGAAGGGTACGCCGTGGTGGACGCTCAGGGGCCGAGCGTCTTCCTCATGCCCGTCGCAACCTACAGCCTGAGCAACAATGCTGATCTAAAAGCAGGCGGTCAACTTTTCGCGTCGGCTCCGCAGGGTGAATTCCAAGCAGTGCCGAACCTGTTCTACGCACAATTCACAGTGCATTTCTGACGCCGGCGCCTTTGGCGAGAACCGCCCCCGGCGGGATCCGTGCAGATTATAACAATTGTTTCCAGCGGCTCCCCTCAAGCCATTTCACGACTTTGGCGACATCCTGGGAGCGTGGGCGGGGGCAGACGAGCAGGGCATCCTCGGTTTCGACGACCACGAGATCGTGGACGCCGATCGCAGCGACAAGTTTCTTCGGACTCCAGAAATAGTTTCCTTCGGACTCGAGGGTAAACGACGGTCCTGCCGAAACATTAGCTCCGGGCCGTTTCGCCAGCAGTTCGTACACGGCGGCCCAAGAGCCGATGTCGCTCCAGCCTACTCTTGCCGGAATTACGAACACGCGGGGCGTTCCCGCGATGCGCGTGGCCGGTTCCATGAGGGCGTAATCGACCGAGATGCTTCCAAGGCGCGGATAGACGCGTCGCAATACCGGCGCGTACCTCCGCGTGCCGATAGAGGTGGCAATTTCGCCGAGCGCTGCGTGCGTGATGGGAAGAAAACGCTCGAGATTTTCGAGAAAAGTAGAGGCGCGCCAGAAGAACATGCCCGCGTTCCAGAGGTATCGTCGCGACGCAACGTACTTTTGCGCGAGAGGAAGCGCGGGTTTTTCGGTAAAGCGGCGGACCGCAAAAGCCTTCACTCCGCGCGGTCGCGCCGACATTTTCCCCAGCTCGATGTACCCATAGCCCGTTTCGGGGCGCGTTGGAGGAATGCCAAGCACGACCATATGACCCGGCACGCGAGCCAGATCGAGCGCAGCGCGGACGAGACGGCGATAACGCGCAGCATCTGCGATGTAGCTATCGGACGGAAGCACGGCCATGAGCGCGTCTCCGTGCTCGCGCAGGAGATGAACCGCGGCGAGGCCGATGGCGGCAGCCGTGTTGCGTCCAACGGGCTCGGCGAGAATGTGCGAGGGTGGGACGCCGCGCAACTCGTGCCGCACTGCGGAGGCCTGCTCCGCGTTGGTCACGGCCCAAACGTTTCCCGCGGGGATGAGCGCTTGGAGGCGCGCGACCGTCTCGCGCAGCATCGTCTCGCGTCCGGCGATGTTCAGCAGCTGCTTGGGCGTCCGCATGCGGCTGCGCGGCCAGAAGCGCGTCCCGCGGCCTCCGGCCAGCAGCACAGCGCAGGATGGAAGCAACTCTCGATGTGCAACTCTTTTCATAAACGAACTAAATGGGACCGGTCGGCCTCTCCCACGCCTTCTCTCGCTAGCCGGAGGCCGAACTCATCGAGATCTCCCGGGACGCAAGTGCGCAGAACAGAGCTGGGCGCAGCCGGCGAGAGCTGGTACGCGCCGAGCGTGGCAGGAATCATCCAGACCTGCGCGGGTCCGTAGTTCACTCGTTCGCCGCCGAATCGGATGCTTCCGGTTCCTTCGACAAAGATCAATAGCTCGAAGCGCTCAGGCGACGACGCCGCGCCAATCGGCTGGGCGAACTCCCATTTTTCGGTCGCAAAATAGCGGCACGCAACGAAATAGGTTTGCGCCACAGCGCCTCGCTCGATCCGCACCGGCTCAATTCTTCCGCCTGTTTGCCTGCCGAACCGCATCACTTCGAGCGCCTTGGCGATATGCAATTCGCGGGAGCGACCCTGTGCGTCGCGGCGATTGTAATCGAAAACGCGGTAAGTGAGGTCGGAGTGCTCCTGGATCTCGCACAGGACTAGGCCCGGGCCAATCGTGTGCGCGGTGCCTGCTGGCACGAAAACAGCGTCTCTGGGACGAAGCGGAATGCGCTCTAGACAATCTTCGGCCGTGCCGTCTGCGATGGCGCGTTCGAACGCGTCGCGAGTAATACCCGATTTGAGACCGACCAGCACCTCCGCACCAGGCCGCGCGCGGAGCGCGTACCACATCTCCGTCTTTCCCCTGCCGCCGGCGGCAGCTTCGTGGAGCGAGGCGTAGTCGTCACCCGGGTGAACCTGCACCGAGAGTTTTGCTTCCGCGAAGATGAATTTCACGAGTAGCGGAAACGAAGCTTCGCGATCGGCGAGAGTGCCCGCCCAATCTTGTGGCATTTCGGGCCACGCTTCGGCAAGCGTTCTTCCGGCAAACGGCCCGTTAGCGAACCGCGAGTCGTTTCCCGTCATCCAGGCCTCACCGATAGGCTCGGCGAGGTTCGACATTTCGGGGAACAACGGCGCGAGCGAATGCGCGCCCCAGGGACGCGGACTGAAGGTGGCCTCGAGGCGCGCCGGGCATAGGTTCATCGGATTATGGGAGGATCACGGGGCAGCAGCTACTTTGCCCGGCCAAAGAAGCGGCCGATGCGCCGCAGCCCTTCCTCGATGCGCTCCATCGACGTGGCATAGGAAATGCGAAGATGGCCCGGCGCGCCGAACGCTTCGCCCGGCACGACGGCCACCTGCTCGCGGTCGAGGAGCTGTTTCGCGACGGCCGTGTCGCTGGGCATTTCCGCATTCAAGTGCGCGGAGACGTTCGGGAAGACGTAGAAGGCCCCCTGCGGAGCTGTGCAAGTGATTCCGGGAATCGCGCGCAGGCCCGTAACGATGTGCTCGCGACGGCGCGCATATTCGGCGAGCATCGCCGGAACGGAATCCATGGGGCCGCGCATTGCTTCGAGCGCCGCATACTGCGCAATCGAAGTGGGATTTGAGGTCGACTGGCTCTGCAGCTTGGTCATGGCCCCAATCAGCCTCTGTGGCGCGAGTGCGTAGCCCACGCGCCAGCCGGTCATCGCAAACGTCTTCGAGAACGAACCGATGACGATCAGTCCAGCCTTCGAATTGGGCAGACTGGCAATGGAGAATGGCTTCGCGTCGCCGTAGGTGAAGTGCGAATAGCATTCGTCCGCGAGCAACCATACGCCTTTGCGCTGGCAAACGGCCAGAATTTTCGCGAATTCCTCTGGCGGAATCACGGCGCCGGTGGGGTTGCTCGGTGAATCCGCGATTACCATGCGCGTGCGAGAGGTGAGAACTTTCTCCAAATCTGCCGCGCGCAGGATGAAGTCGTCCTCCGCCCGCGTCTCGATGATTACGGGATTTCCACCCGCGTACTTCACAATGTCGGGATAGCTCACCCAATAGGGAGCGGGGATCACTACTTCATCGCCGGGATTAACGAGCGAACACACGGAGTTGAAGATGGCATGCTTGCCGCCCACTGAAACGATGCACTCGGCAGGTTGATAGGACGAGCCGAGCTGCTTGGCATGCCAGTCGCAGATTGCTTGCCGCAGCGGGGCAATCCCGGGTGTCGGCGTGTACTTGGTGCGGTTTTCCTCGAGAGCCTTGATCGCTGCGCGCTTAATATGTTCAGGAGTCGGAAAGTCTGGCTCCCCGGGTCCGAAGTCGACGACGTCCACGCCCTTGGACTTCAGTTGCTCCGCAGCCTGCAGCACCACCATCGTGGGCGAGACGCTGATGCGATTCACGCAATCCGCAAGCTGAAATTCTTGCTCCATCTTTACCCCTGTGGCTGCTTCCATTTCCGATCCCTTCAGGTGTTCACGATCCCATCCCAGATGGGTACATTCGATTGTAATGGCTCGAACGGAGGGGTCAACATCCAAATTGGATAAGCGAGATCACCCGACCTTCGCGCGCAGGCGCTCCTCGACGAGCGGAGGCACCAGGCCCTTGACGGGGCCGCCAAGGCGAGCAAGCTCTTTCACCAGCCGCGAACTCAAATAACTGTAGGTCTCGCCGGGCAGCATGAAGACAGTCTCGATCTGCGGCTCGATCTTGCGGTTCATCATGGCCATCTGCAGTTCGTACTCGTAGTCTGATACGGCGCGGATGCCTCGCAGGATAACGCGTCCGCCTCGCTCGCGAGCAAACTCTACGAGTAAGCCGTCGAATGCGTCCACCTCGACATTCTTCCAGTCGAAGGTGACGGCCTCCAGCATTTCGATCCGCTCTTTGACCGGGAAAAGAGGATCTTTCTCCAGATTGCGCGCTACGGCGACAATCAACTTGTCGAAGATCATGGCGCCCCGCGCGATCAGATCCAAATGGCCATTCGTCACCGGATCGAAGGAACCAGGATATATCGCCGTGACGCGCTTGTTCTGTTCGGGAGCCCTGCGGTGGGTGATTCTAACCTAAAATGATAACGAAACCCGGCAAAATCTGCCTGTCGGCAAGGCCTCGGCGGGTATGCGCGCTTCGAACCTGCTTCCATGGATCGATAACGTATCTCATATAAGCACCTTATACATCAATGGCTTACAGACAGGATTGGCTCCTCCGATGGTTTGACGATGCGGCAGCACCGCATACGCGGCGCGGAAAAATTAAAACGGGAGGTG
>DATLWP010000350.1:0-3669 GCA_035576265.1 Candidatus Polarisedimenticolia bacterium | reverse complement strand
CCCTTGCTGTCGCAGTGCTCCATGACGATGACCAGATCGCCCCTTCCCGAGAGCAGGTCCATCGCGCCGCCGATGCCGCCCCGTTTCGCATCCGTAGTACTCCAGTTGGCGACGCTGCCGGTCTGGTCGACCTCGTAAGCGCCCAGAATCACCGTGTCGATCCAGCCGCCGCGCGCCATCTCGAACGAGGTCACGCTGTCGAAGAAGGACGCTCCTGGTTTCAGCGAGACAAATTGTCCCGCGGCGTTATAGACGTCGGCGTCGATCTCATCATCGGTCGTCACCATGTGGCCATATCCGAGCACACCATTCTCGGCATGAAGGATGACATCCCGGTCCTGCAGATAGTTCGAGACCATGGTCGGAATACCCACGCCGAGATTCACGTACGTGTGATCCTTGACGAGCCCCGCAGCCCGCTTTGCGATGCCGGCCCGCGTGAGCGCCGGCTTGCCGTGGTAGAGGCGCGGCTTGTCCGAGGGACGCCGTTCCGGCCGGCGCCAGGCCTTGCCCTCCTCGTTATGCGTGGCCTTTACCACGCGTGACACGAAGATTCCCGGAATATTGATGAGCTCCGGCGCGATCTCACCCGGCTCGACGATCTCGTCCACCTCGACGATCGCCACGCGCGCCGCCTTCGCAAAGCTGGGATTGAAGTTCTGGCTGCCGCCGCGGCACTGGACATTGCCCAGTCGGTCGGCGCGATATCCGCGCAGGAAAGCGTAATCGACGCGGATTGCCGGCTCGAGAACGTGCGGCCTGCCGTCGAATTCCCGTATTTCCCGGCCCTCTACGAGCGCCGTGCCGACGCTGGTTGGCGAATAGAACGCCGGTATCCCCGCCCCGCCCGCGCGGCAGCGCTCGACAAGGATTCCCTGGGGCACCAGCTCCACCTCCATTTCGCCGGCGGCGATCTGGTCTTCGCTGGCGGTCGGCGTGCCGGGGCGTATCGAAAACGCGGCGATCAGTTTTTTCACCTGCTTGTTCTCGGCCAGGATCTGCCCGCGCAGCGCGCCCGGGTCGCCCAGCGAGTTGCAAACGACGCAGAGGTCTTTCGTGCCCTTGTCGCGCAACGCGAGTATCAGACTGTTGGCGAAACGGTGCGCCACGCTGAAGCCCGCGATGGCAATCGTTGCGCCGTCGCGGACGTCCGCGATGGCCTCCTGTGGCGATGCGCAAATCTTGTTCATGCCTGTTCCCTTCAACTTCGTGATGGGTGATGAGTGATGGGTGTCCCGCATTACCCACTACACGTTTCCCATCGCCGGGTTCGACGCCCTCTTCTGCCTTCTGCCTTCTGCCTTCTGCCTTCTGCCTTCTGCCTTCTGCCTTTAGATGGTCATCTGCGGCTCAGTAAAGGTTCGCTTTCAGACGGTCGTAGAGGCCTTTGTCGTATTCCTTCCCGTCGAACCGCCCGCGAGTGACGTCGGAGACGATGGTGCCCAGGCTCGGCAGACTGCCGCGCTCGAGGTGCCGGGCCGGATCCCATAGCTTCGCGTGAAAGATCGCGCGAGCGCACTGGAAAAAGACCGTATCGACCCGCACGACGATCACCGAGCGCGGCATCGCGTCACCTACCCTGAAGCGCTCGAGCAGTGCCGGATCGGTCGATATTTCCGCGCGTCCGTTGACGCGCAGCGTCTCGCCGATGCCGGGGATGAGGAACAGCAACGCCACGCGCGGGTTCGCGATGATGTTGCGCAGGCTGTCCACGCGGTTGTTGCCGCGCCGGTCGGGGATGAGCAGCGTTTTCTCGTCCTCGACGACGACGAAACCCGGCGCGTCACCCCGTGGCGATGCATCCATGCCATCCGGTCCGCCAGTGGCCAGGATGAAAAAGGGCGAGGCAGCGATCAGCCTCTGGTAATGCGGATGGAGATAATCGATCTCCTTTTCGACGGCGGCCCCGGAGGGCGAGCCGTACAGCTTCGCCAGCGTCTCAACGTCGGTAATCCGGTGCGCTTCGCTCAAGGCATTCATGGAAAACCTCCCTGCTTGCGGTCGCCGGGACCGCCGGACATCTCTCAACGCCTATTGTAGAGGAATGGCGCGCAAGGCTTCGCGATGTGGCCGGGATCCGGCTAGGGGGACAGCAAGTGCACGGTAACGGGTCAGGCGCACATCGATCGGGCTCCGTCGCGCTGCGCGAGATAGGAGCCAAGAGACGGCAGCAGCAAACGCCGGGCCAGTGTAGTCGTCGATCACGACCGCCTATGTGGCCGTACGTTCTCGCTTTGCCGTCCTCCGCGCGGGGCGCGTGGCTGGATCACGCGCTATGAGCGCGGCGCCGGATGCGCGGGCGCGGGCCGCGAAAAACCGGAGGGCTTCATCCTCGTCTCATCGAAAAGGCGCATGGCGGCGAAGATCGCAAGGAGCGTCACGATATAGAAAGTCAGCTGAATGCCGGAGGGCCGATCGTTGTAGCCGACCAGGATATGAAGCAGCTGCCCGATCATGCCGTCCTGGCTCAGGATTCCCGATGTATCCCATATCTCGGCCGCCAACGGTGGCAGCAGACCGGCCTGGTTGAGATAGCCCGCAGCGTTTGCGGCCAGGCCGGCTGCCAGCAGGAGCACGATCCAGCTCGTGACCGAAAAGAAGTGTCGCAGCGGAATGCGCAGAAGGCCCCGGTAGAGGAGGACGCCAACGAGTATGCCGCCCGCCAGGCCGCCCACGCCCCCTGCCAGCATTTCGAGTTGTTTCGTGCCGCTTGCCGCGAGGCCATAGAGAAACAGGACCGTCTCGGATCCCTCGCGCAACACCGCCAGCGCCGTGACGACGAGCATGGCGGACAGCGGCCGCACCCCGACGCCGACATCGTGGCCAAGGCGCGCCATCTCGCTCGCCAGCTTGCGGCCGTGCGCGCTCATCCAGACGTTGTGCCAGGCGAGCATTGCTACTGCGGCGAGCAGGATCGAAGCGTTGAGAATTTCCTGGCCGCGTCCCTCTACGGCGTTGGAGATAGCGCCGGCAAAGAAGGCAACGACAATTGCGCCAAGCACGCCAAGCACGATGCCGCCGCCCACCCACCGGCCGCGCGTGGCAACGCCGCGACTCGCGCCCATCACGATCGCCACGATCAGCGCGGCCTCCAGCACTTCGCGAAAGACGATAACGGCGGTTCCCAGCATGGCGGCGCACCCGATCCTATTTCGCGATCAACACGCCCTGGGCCGTGGCTTCGTGAAACTCCCCGACGAACCGGTACTTACCGGGGCGTAAAGGGCCAACCCAGATGACGGCTTTCGTTTTGCCCGCGATGACCTTTTCGCGCTTGAGGTCGTGGCTCTCGAATTCCTCCGGCGTCGCATCACGGTTGTCGATTACGAGCTTGACCTTCTGGCCCGCCGGAACGGTGAGTTCTGACGGCTCAAAACGGTGATTCTTGATGGCAATGGTGAATTCGCGCGTCTCGGCGCGGGCGGAGAGAGGAAGCGCCGCTGCGGCAATCAATGCCATGGCCGGTAACAGCAATTTCATCTGTGTCCTTTATCGATGACGCGAATCGCGTTTTTTCCATTCAGATCGGGCGAACTGATACGAATGATAACGATTCTCATTATGCTTTGCAAGCCCTAAGGTGCACACCATACCTTGTTGTTTCAAAAGACAAAGATTCGGCGCTGGAGGGGGCTTCGGTGATGCGCGGCCCTTCCGCGGCCGGCGGCG
>DATLWP010000349.1:0-7886 GCA_035576265.1 Candidatus Polarisedimenticolia bacterium | reverse complement strand
AGCCTATTTTGCAATTCGCCGCGACGCGCGCAGCGCCGCGGTGGTGGCCGCCTGCGTGCCGAGCCATTGGGTGCTCGATTGGATCGTCCACCGGCCGGACATGCCCATCGTTCCCGGCGGAGCGCGTTACGGACTGGGCGTCTGGAACTCGGTGCCGGCTACGCTGGTCATCGAACTCGCGCTATTCCTGGCGGGAGTCGCGCTTTACATGAGCGCCACACGCGCGAAGGATCGCACAGGGCATTTTGCGCTGTCGTCGCTGCTCGGACTGCTGTTCGTCCTGTATTTCGCATCGGCATTCGGGCCCCCACCGCCGAACGTTCACGTTCTGGCGCTGAGCGCGCTGGCAATCGGGCTTACGGTTCCATGGGCTGGGTGGGCCGACGCGCACCGGGAACTCGCAGGGCCGGGCAGCCGGCGTTAAGCACCGAGGGGGCGCTCGATTCCGATGTGCGTGCGGCCGTGCTCGAAAACGCGGGCGCCGCGAAGGGGCGAGGCGTCGAGAAGACGCTGCAATTCCGGAATGGTGTAGGCGGCACGAACCGAGTCGCGAAAGAGCTCGCGCATCTTGCCGGAGTAGTGCCGACCATGCCAGCGGACGTGCAGCGAGTGAACGAAACGGTTTGGGCGGCGGAGATCGCGCAGCAAGATCGCGCCGCGAGGTCTAACGAGGCGCGCGATTTCGGCGAGCAGTTTTCCCGGCTCGGCCACATGATGCAGGACCGAGTTGCACACAACCAGATCGAACGTGGCGCCGGGAAACGGAAGAGTGTTTCCGTCGGCCACCGGAAATTCTACTCGGCCAGCGAGCTCGTTGCCCGCGGCCGCGAGATTCGCAACGGCCTCCGCGATCATATTGGGCGAGCGGTCCACGCCGACGAACTTCCAGCGGGTCAAGCGGCGGGCGAGCTTGATGACGATCTGGCCGGGGCCCGTGCCGATGTCGAGCGCGCGGCCGCGTTCGCGTCCGTGCAACAGGCGCAGCGCATGCTCGACAAAGGTGTCGTCGAGCCGGTCGAGATAGGCCTGCGCGGTGGCGGACGAGTAAGCTTCGACCTCGCCAGAATCGTCCATGACCTCGGGTTCGGGAACGCGCGTCAGATTGAATAGTCCCATTTTCAAAATCCTGCCAGTGTCCAGTCACGCAAATATATTTCAAAAGTGTACGTGGCTTCAGCGACGGAAGCCTTTTGACTCTGGTGCTTCGCACCGGCGCTGAAGCCCTGACCTCCTAAGAGGAAATGGTACAGATTTCCCGGACACAGCATTAGCGTGCGGGGAGGGCCAAAGTGCCGCGCTCTCCAGAGTGTCCATCCTCTAACTGGGGCAACGCCACCGACAGCGGCGCGCCCTTCGCGGCAGGCGCGGCGGGCCAGCCGACGGCACGGTCGATTGAGTTGAAAGTCTTGCGCGTGGCACCTTCGACCGCGAGGCACTGGAGCGCCACGCAGTGCAGGAAGACGCCGCCCGTGCTGGTCCGGAACTCGAGAAACCCGCGCTGGCGGTGGAGTTGCGTGCGCACGGCATATTTTCGCTCAAGCGCTTCGCTGTACTCTTCGAAATATCGCGCGGTGTCGTCCGCAGTTTCGAGAGCCAGGAGAAAGACAAGCGGAGTTTTCTTCGTCTTCGAATCCTCGAAAACGGCATAGCGATCTCCGTCCCAGGCGGGAGAGAGCTGGTCCGCACGCTGCTGGCCGAGAAACTGTTTGAGCACCTCCTGCAGGCCGAACTCGCCGAGGACATTTTCTTCGAGCAGCCTCCAGTCCGCCGGAACGAGGCCTTTCCATTTTGGCAAAGTGACTTTCTGTGGGCCGACCCCTTTCAGATAGAAATCGGGATGCAAGATCTGCTGCGTCGATACAGGCGGGTTTTGAAAGACGAGTTTCAGATCGGGCCAGCCCGCGTGCGCCTTGAGATACTGCTGCGAGAAGGAGGTGCCGGCAAGATAGGGAAACAGCAACGCGTCCCGAATGTATACGGGAGCTTTCGAGAGGTTCGGGTCCTTGTCCATTTCGGCGAGCGCCCCGGTGCGGATCAGCAAAGTCACGTCGGGCAGATCACGGACACCGACGTGGGTGTCGCGCAGGGCGTAGTCGACCATGGCGGCGAGGGCGCTGCCTTCGCTGACCGCATCGCGGGCCAATTCGGCGTCGTCGTTCGGGCGCGCCGCTTTGATCCAGCGATCGATGCCGTAGGACTGGTCCTCGAGCGCGTGGGTCAGCTCGTGCGCCATCACGTCGCGCTGCTGATCCGCCGGAATCCAGTCGGCAATGTAGAACTCCTTGGACTTGGGATCGTAGAGGCCGGCAACCTGCTCCGTGAGCACGTCGATCAGGAAGGAATCGAGCGGGAAGTCTTTGGGGATAAGGCCGAAGGCCTCAAGCGCCTTTTCATCCGCGTGGCGCTGAGCGGCATCCTTGTCTTCCTTCTCCTCGCGGATCAGATAGGCGCGGATTTCCTCTTTGGAACGCAGGCTTCTTTTGAGCGGCTCCTTGATCGGCAGGCTGAGGATTTGGCTCATTTGCGCGAGCACTTCGTCGGCCGCGCGGAGGAAATCGGGACTAGCCTGCGTCGCAGGCGGCGAAGGAGCCGACGGCGCAGCGGAAGCCGGAGCGATCGGAGCTGCCGGAGAGGCTTCTTGCCGCGCAGCCGCACCGGCTCCGAGCGCCAGCACAACGAGCAGCCCTGCCAATCGCTTCATCCGCGTCTCCCGCGACCTTGCACAATGAAAGTCAGGATAGCAGGTTTCTCTCGATTGGCACTCATCTAGGCGCCTGCGAGTTATTCAGGAGCAAACGCGAGCAGGACGTTGCCCGGCATTCCGTTAACGGCGGCATAGCCAGAATTCACGAACACCATGCCGCCGGCCACCGCCGGTCCTCCGCCGTCAATGGCGCCGCCGTAGGCCGGAATCTTGTTGACTGCGTCGTACTTGTGGGCTGTGTCGTAGTCCCAGAGAATTTTGCCGTCTTTCATCGAGTAAGCGCGCAGGTGACCGTCGTACGCGCCGGAAAAAACGACGCCGGGTATGGCCGTTATTGCAGCCATTTGCGCAGGGCTGCATCGCGGAATGGCACCGCAGGCGTCGGGCGACGGAAGAACGGACCATAGCTGCTTCCCCGTTGCGATGTCGATGGCAAACAGCCCGCCGCCAGCCTTGGGGTCAGGGATCATGCCCTCAGGACCCGAAGCGAAACCAAGGTCCGAGAGAGCGACATAGACAACCCCGTCTGTGGCAGCAGGGCCCCATTCGATACCGCCGAGCGGACCTCCCTTACCGATTCGAGTCTCCCAGAGAATTGCGCCCTTATTGTCCGGATCGAGGCCGAAAACGACGCCGGATTTCTGGGCAACGACCAGAACTTGCCGACCACCGGCGAGCGTGTACAACATCGGTGAGGATCCAAAGTCGGAGTCCGGCCCAGGCTTCGCGGGGCAGTTGCTCTTGTCCTCTCGGAAGCAACTGATGTTGTATGCATCGCCTTCGGTAATCTGGCGCGACCAGACGATTTTCCCGGTCTTGAGATCGAAGGCGAGGATGGCATCGCTATTCGGCGTGGGCGGATCGGTGTAGTTGTTGCCGGCGCCGATGTAGAGGAGCTGGCGCTTCGTGTCGATCGTGGGGGAAGACCAGAGTCCGGCGCCCGACGGTCCATATTTCTGGGAGCCCAGGGCCGTTTTATGCGTGGGCTTTGGCGGGTCGGCTATGGTGTAGGTCTTCCAAATCACCTTGCCGGTGGCCGCGTCGAGCGCCACCAGGAAGCCGCGGAAAGTGCAGCAGTCGTACCGCGGGTCGACGGCCATCCATTCCTCACGAGAAGCCACGGGCACATACAACCGGCCCTTGTAGAGCTGCAGGGTCCCGCTGACGCGTGCGTAGGGGTGAGTGCTGACGCGAGTCTTCCAGACCAGTTTCCCGGTGACAGCATTGACCGCATAGACGTTGGCTTGGAAGTCGCCGACGTAGGCGCGGTGGCCGGGGCCGAGAAGGACAGCGCTGCGCACTCCAGCAGCCGCTTTAAAATGCCAATAGGTGCAGCCCGTCGAGGCGTCGAGCGAATAGACGTCGCCGAGCGGGCCGCTCGCAAACACGCGACCCCCCGCGACGGTGGGCTGAGTGTAAGCGCCGAACTCGCCGGGAAATCCGAAGGCCCACTTCAGCTTTAGCTTCGGAACCTCTTCCGCGGGCAAGCCGGCCGCAGCCGCCGGCTGGAAGCGGGTGCTCTCAAAATCGTTGCCCCACCCATCCCATTGGGGACCTGAAAAGCTCGCGGAAGGAGTATGGGAACATCGATCAGCAGATATCGCCGCACCTCGGGATCGCCCGAGAGGCCTGCCCGCAATATACGCCGCTACGGCCGCACGCTGGCTGGCGATCAATTTTCTGCCCTCTGCGTGCATGGCGCCTGTCGAGAGCATGTAGAGCGTGTATTCGGGAGACGCAGGCTTCAGAGCGGCTCGATTCAGAAATGGCGGCCCACCGGATTCATGGCAGTAGGCACACCGCTTCGCGTAAATCGCTTCGCCGGTTTCGGCCGATACGGCTGCCTCCGTAGCGGCTGGCTTGGCGCGTTTCGCAGCGGCGCCTCTCGGCGAAAGCGAGAGAATGTAAGCAACTAAGTTCGCAATGTCTTCTTTGCTGGCTGTGTTCTTGAAAGCCGGCATCGTAGTTCCAGGCTTACCATTGGCGATGACGCTCGTAAGGTCAGCAGCAACAAGACTTCGGTCGGCCAGAGCAGGAGCGCTACCACCCTTGCCCTCGGGGCCGTGACAGAAGCCGCAGGATCTCGCGTATAGCTTCTTACCCGCCTCCAAGCGCTGCGAGTCTCCCGGAGAAGTGGCTGTGGACTTCGCCGCCTGACTTGCTATGCCGGAGGGAACCGAGCTAAGGGCAAATAGCAGACAAGAACAGAATGCCAATATTATGGGGGTCAGCCGCCTGAGCGAACGAAGGCGCAACGACGCGGTTTCCCGGACCAGATTCATGACGCGGTATTTAGGGTTCATATGCACCCGCCTGTATTCAATCCTCGAATGAGGCCACGACAAAAAGTACGTATTCAGCTAGCGCGATTACTATAGTGCATCCGGAAGGCAGCGCAAGACCGATCTTCGTGGCGTCTCCAAAACCGCGCCGGACGTCGGGCGTTCGGGCCTTCGCGCGTCCAGGGCAGGCGGGGAACAGCGCAGGGACTACCAGAAGGACATTACGAATGCCGCACATGGGTACACGATACAGCAACTCGGTCTCTGCAGCCGACCGCTGCACCGTATAATCTGGATTGCGTCACGGAGAGACGATGGAAACTGAAAAGGTCCTTGTAGTAGACGATGAAGAGGCGATTCGAGAAGTGGTTTCCACGCTGCTCGAGGCCCAGGGGTACGCTTGCACCACGTGTGTGAACGGCCGGATGGCGCTTGAGAAATTCCGTCAGGACACGTATGACTTAGTTCTGAGCGACATCGTCATGCCGGAGATGGACGGCTTGAAGCTGCTTGCCGAATTGCGCGCAGCCGACCCGGATGTCCCGGTGATAATGGTCACGGCGATGCATGACATCTCGATCGCTCTCGAAGCCATCCGCGCCGGTGCTTACGACTACATCCTCAAGCCGTTTGAAAAGGACCAGCTTTATTTGAGCGTCCGGAGGGCTCTCGAACATCGCCGACTGGTGGTCGAAAACCAGAGGTACCAGAGCGACCTCGAGCGGCTCGTCGCGGAGCGAACGCAGCAGCTCTCCATCGCGCTGCAGGATCTCGAGCAGTCTTACGACTACACGCTCGAAGCGCTCGGCGGCGCGCTCGATGCCAAGGACGCGGAAACGGAAGGTCACTGCCAGCGAGTCACCGCGTTTACGGTCACGATCGCGAAGGCAATGAAAGTGGACAAGCCGCTGCTGCGCCACATCGCCCGCGGCGCGTTTCTCCACGACATCGGCAAAATGGGAATCCCTGACCACATCCTTCGCAAGCCGGGACCGTTGACTCCCAGCGAGCGCGAAATCATGCGCCGTCACTGCGAGATCGGCTACGCCGTGCTCGAACGCATTCCGTTTTTGAAGGAGGTGGCCGAGATCGTCCTCTCGCACCAGGAGTTCTACGACGGCACGGGCTACCCGAGAGGATTGAAGGGCGAACAGATCCCGCTTGGAGCGCGCATTTTCGCCATCGCGGACACGCTCGACGCCATGATTTCCGACCGCCCCTACCGCAAGGCGGCGCCTATTTCGGCCGCCCGCGAAGAGATCCAGCGATATTCCGGCACACAATTCGACCCCCGCGTCGTCGAGGTGTTTCTCGCGCAGCCCGAAAGAATCTGGCGCGAGCTGCACGAGAAGATCGGTGATCCCTTCCGGCTGACGCAGCTCGAGCACGTGTAGAGCGGTTTCCGAGCCCGTGCGCCCGGAGCAATCGACCGACCGATGACATGAACGTCTCCCTCGCTTGGATCGTGGATCGCTGCGATTCCATCGTAGGACTGTTGTGCCGAAACCTCGATCTGAGT
Source organism: Candidatus Polarisedimenticolia bacterium (assembly GCA_035576265.1). Classification (GTDB taxonomy): domain Bacteria; phylum Acidobacteriota; class Terriglobia; order Acidiferrales; family UBA7541; genus Palsa-295. The sequence goes on along the minus strand of DATLWP010000349.1, from coordinate 1,381 downwards.
CACAAGCACCGAATTCGCAATAGGCGACGGCGTCATGAAAGCCGAACAGCAGGTAGTTCTGGCATCCCTCGCGGGCGTATGCCTATAATGAGTCAGCAATTCCAATCCTTCCAAGGAGCTTGTGCATGAAGCGAATGCTCACGGCACTGACCGGCCTCCTCGTTCTGCTGCTAGCAGGACAATTCCCCGCCGCGGCGCAACAGGAAGCCATCGCCCAAACGAGCCTGAAGGTAGGAGACGCTGCGCCGGATTTTACCCTGCCCAGCAACCAGCAAAAATCGGTGACGCTGAAGGATTTCCGGGGCAAGAAGAACGTCATCCTCGCCTTCTACGTTCTCGCCTTCACGCCGGGTTGAACCAATGAACTCAAGGCCTATCAGTCTGATCTGGCCAAGATCGAAGCAAGCGACTCGGTGGTTTTCGGCATCAGCGTAGACAGCCCCCCCGCGAACGCCGCCTTTGCCAAGCAAATCGGTGTCACGTTTCCACTGCTCAGCGACATGAATCGAAAGGTTCTCACTGCATACGGGATTCTCAGGAAGTATCCGATGGGCGGCGACGACTACGAGTGGGCGCGGCGCACGACCTTCGTTGTCGACAAGGAAGGAAAAATCCAGCACATCGAGTACGACGAGAGCGCCATCAACCCCAACACTGCCGTCACCATCTGCACCGGGCTCCACAGCAAGCACGGCGGGTAGAAACATCCACCGGAGTCGGGAGCTCCGGCGCATCGGGGCTCCCGGTCTGCGCGCACCTTCAAGATTCAATTGCAGGTCAGCGGGTCATGTTGCGGCGGCGGTAGATCAGGCCGAATATGCCCGTGAACAGGCCCAGCGCAGGAATGAGCAGAATCAAGATACCGTGCCGAAGCGCCGCCTGGCCCTGCGCGCCGGAGGACGCGGCGTTCTGGTAACACATCGCGCAGCCCTGCGCCGCGGCGCGCGGCGCCAGCATCGCGAGCAGGGCCGCCCAAGCCCACAGCGCCGCTGCCGAACGAACGGCCAGCCTACGTTTGTAAGCTCGCAGGCTGCGATTTTGCGCCCCTTGATTTGTCGGGCTCACGCGCGGTTCCCCATCAGCAAGAACAAGAACAACGCCATCCAAATTCCGGCCATGAAATGCCAGTACGTCCCAACGACTTCGATCGCGGTGGCGCGCGTCATGCGGTGCGTCACTCGAAACGCCACCGCGAGCAGCGCCGCAATGCCTCCCAACAAGTGCAAGCCCATTGCGGCCGTGAACACGTAGAAGAAGCTGCTGCCGGGATTCGACGCAAGATGCACTCCCGCAGCGGACAGCTGCCGCCACGCAAGCCACAGCCCTGCGAGAAAAGCTATGCCAAGGACTGCGGTGGCTGTCCACCATCGGCGGAATCCCG
>DATLWP010000348.1:0-1832 GCA_035576265.1 Candidatus Polarisedimenticolia bacterium | reverse complement strand
GTTGACTGGATCGCCCAATATCTTTCGACGCTGGGTGACAATCCCGTGCTCGCCACCACGCAACCCGGCCAGCTCTTCGATTCGCTGCCCGCCTCGGCGCCGGACAAGGGCGAATCCTTCGAGGCCATCCTGCGCGATTTTGACCAGCTCGTGATGCCTGCAGTCACGCAGTGGTACCATCCGCGATTCTTTGCTTACTTCGCCTGCACCGGCTCCACGCCGGGCATCCTGGGCGAGATGCTGGCCGCCGCTCTCAACAACACCGGCCTGCACTGGAAGGCCTCGCCCGCCATCGCCGAACTGGAGCAGCGCACGCTGGACTGGCTGCGCGAGTGGCTCGGGCTTCCCGCAGGCAACGCCGCTCCGGGCGCGGACCAGAGCTCCGCCGGCATGGAAGACTCCCGCGGTTCTCACAGCGGCAATACCGCTGCAGGAGCAGATCAAAGTCACGTCGGCACGAAAGACTCCAGCGGTTCTCACAGCGGCAAGACTGCTCCAGGAGCAGATCAAAGCCACGCTGGCACGAAGCACTCAAGCGGTTCTCCGAATAACGAAGCGTGGTTCGGCATCACCTATGACACCGCCAGCATCAGCAGCATGCACGCCATCGTCGCCGCCCGTGAGATGGTCGCGCCCGAGGCGCGCCGTGAAGGCAGCCGCGGCGATCTCGTCATCTATATGTCCGACCAGGCGCATATGTCCATCGAGAAGGGCGCCATCGCCGTCGGCATCGGGCAGAACAACATCCGCAAGGTGCCGTCCGACTCCGAATTCCGTATGCGCCCTGACGAGCTCGCCCGGATGGTCCAGCAGGACAAAGCCGCCGGCAAGCGGCCCTTCTGCGTGGCCGCCACCGTGGGAACAACTTCTTCCACCAGCGTTGATCCCGTGGCGCAGATCGTTGACGTGGCGGAGCAGCACGGCCTCTGGGTGCACGTGGACGCGGCTTACGCCGGGGCCGCCGCCATCCTGCCCGAGCATCGCGGCATTCTCGCAGGCGTGGAGCGCGCGCACTCGCTGGTCGTCAACCCTCACAAGTGGCTGCTCACGCCCAGCGAACTCAGCGCCTTCTTCACCCGCCGCCCGGACATCCTGCGCCGTGCCTTCTCGCTCACGCCTGAATACCTCAAGACCCGGGAAGACCCGCGCGCCCACAATTTCATGGACTACGGCGTGCCGCTCGGCCATCGCTTCCGCGCCCTCAAGCTGTGGTACGTCATGCGCTACTTCGGCCGCGAACGCGTCCAGCAGATGCTGCGTTCGCACATCGAATGGGCACAAAAGCTCGCCGCGCTCATCCAGTCCGACCCTGAGCGCCGCTTTGGGGTCGTGGCGCCCGTGCTGTTCAGCGTGGTCTGCTTCCGCTACCGTGGCAGCGACGAACAAAATCAGGCGATCATGGAGCGCGTGAACCACTCCGGCCGCGTCTTCATCTCCGGCACCGTGCTCAACGGACAGCAGGTGATTCGCTTGGCCATTGGGAATCTGGCGACGACATGGGAGGACGTAGAGGAAGCGTGGGAGTTGCTGAAAAAGGCGACGGATGAAGTTTAATTTCACCTACGAGGAGATACAGGGATCGTCGGCCTTGACTCGAATTTTCCTGACACAGAAAACATTTTGTCTGCCCCCGGTTTTCCCAACTGCTTTCGACATTGCAGACATTCGAGCAACGGGACATGAGTCGAACCCGAACAAGTAACAGTAACGAATCAGCCCCAACCTGCCCGCCCGCAATGGCGGGCTTTTTTGTGGCCTGCTCATCTATTTCACCTGATTGTACTCAATAGGTCCAGTTGGCATGAACTCATACCCTTCGATCACTGGAAGGT
>DATLWP010000347.1:0-3708 GCA_035576265.1 Candidatus Polarisedimenticolia bacterium | reverse complement strand
CGAGCATACCCGGCCGTAATGCCGCTAGAAAAAGTACGCGACATCTGTCGCGTGACCGAACCAGTCACCGTATCGCCCACCGAACCCGCCAGCACGCCCGATCCCCCAGTCACCTGGTGAGTGTACGCGAGCCCCAGTCCCACTCTCCGCTCTTGGTACTGAAGGGCCGTGCTTAGAAACCAGTAGATCTGTGTGGAATCTATCGTCCCCCCGCTGGAGGATCCCGAACCACTTGGAATCGGAACGCGGAACAAAGCCAACTGCGGACCCGCAGCCACTTGAAAAGCGAGTCGTCCGGTGATGCGCCGTGCAAACGAAATCTGCACTGAATGGTCGTCAATTGATTGGCCAAAGTTACTGTAGCGGAGTCCGCTGAAATTGTAGAGCACTGCGATCGTGTTCCGCTGCGATATCTCGTAGTTGTAGCCTCCCCGTGCGACCACATCCCCGTAGTCGAGTAAGGCGCTGTCAAAATAATGCAGTAACGTATAGCCGCCAGAGAACGTCAGCGATGATCGGGGCGTCAGGCTCAGATTCACCTCCATTACAAACGAGTTCGCAAGGCTTTGAGTCCGCCCGGCGAGAATCGACTGGCCTGGCGCGAAACCCGGCCCAAGTCCGACGGAATCGCCTGCTGGCAGCGGCGCACCGCTCACGCCGCCGAAACCGAACGCTTGCTCTGGCAAATAACTAAGCTCATCGAAAAACGAAACGCTGGAGCGATGAAACGAAAACCTATCGGCAAAATTCAGCCGCTGAACAACTCCGTTAGCGGCTGTACCATCGTTCGAGTACATGGCTCCCCCGGTATATCCTACCGTCATCTCGGATTTACCGGAGACTCGATGAATGTCGACTCCCCCCGAAAAAGAAGTCCATGTGCTCCAACTCGGTCGGGTCGTTGTGGCCTCGTCGGGATTCGAGTCGGCCGTAGCGAACACATCGAACCGCGGCTGCCAGTAGCTGCGAGTGGCTGCAAGACCGCCGAGGGAGAGATACTGCGCGCCCGCGAGCGGACGCGTGTCAGGCGAAAGCCCTTGAGGATTAGCTTCAGAGTTGTCGTCGTTTGCTGCCGAGGCAAAGGGCGAGCGATACGCTGGAATCGGCGCAGCACCTTGGTCCTGATTCTGCTGTTGTTGGCCGCTCGCGACAGGCGCAGTCAACGCCAGTGTGCAAAGGCCGATTACCCACCAGTTGTGACGCCACACGCGCATTTCTGCTCCTACGGCACGATGATCTGGTCGCCGGCCCTCAATACAATGTTCTGATCCGCGTGCTTGCCGTTGATGACATCCTTATAATTAAAAGGAAATTTTTCCTGCTTCCCGCCTTCCCGGCGAAGCACGTAGATATTCTTCGTATTGGCAAACATGGTGAAACCGCCTGCGCTCGAAAGTGCCTGCAACACGTTCATTCCCGGCAACAGCGGGTAAGCGCCCGGCCGAACCGCTTCTCCGAGAATGTAGACCCTTTGGCTGTTGATCTGGGAAACGATCACCGTCACTTGAGGATTGGTGACGAACTTTTTTAGGTTCCTGGTAATTTCGGAGGCCAGTTGCGTAGGCGTCAGGCCCGCTGCCTGGACATCGTTCAGCAAAGGCAACGAAATCTTGCCGTCGGGTCGCACCGGAACAGTGCGCGTCAACTCCGCCTCTTTCCATACGTTGATATCGAGCACGTCCTCTGCACCGATTACGTAGCTCGGATCCTGAGTGGCTGGCGTATGCACCGCGTCTTTGCCGTTTATCGCTGCGTCATCCTGAGCTGGCTGCCTCTTTTCGGCGCTCTGCTGTGCTCGTGCCGGAACCACCATCAATAGGAGCGGAATGACTATCCCGAATCGCATGCGTCTGATCATCGTTTCACCCGTTTCGCTAATTGGCTCCCGCATCCTCAAAGCCAATCTGTTTCAACTTGTAAAGCAGCGATTTGTAGCTGATCTGCAGCTCCTGTGCAGCGCGCTTGCGATTCCAGCGCGTCCGCGCCAGCGCTTTCAGGATGAGTTCTCGCTCTGCGTCACGCGATGCCGCTCGAGCCGCTGCCTTCAGCGAATAGCTATATCTCGCAATTACTGCTGCTTTTCTCGACTCTCGGGCGGCCGCCATTAGGTCGATGGTTGCAAGCTCCTCATCGCCAAGAGCCACGATCTTCTTGACTACGTTTTCAAGCTCGCGAATATTTCCGGGCCAAGCATAGTCCAGAAGAACTTGGAGTGTTCGGGGGCTCAAAGCTGGACGAGGGCGGCCCAGTTGTGCTGCGTGCTTTGTCAGAAAAACTTCAACTAGCAGCGGTATGTCCTCCTTGCGCTCCCGCAAGGGAGGCAAGCGCAAACACACGCCATTGATCCGGTAGTTAAGCTCGCTGCGAAATTTTCCTGCGCGCACCTCTTCTTCGAGGTTCCGGCTCGTCGTAGAAACCACCCGGGAGGTCAACAGTCCTCGTTGGCCCCCCGCGTTGCCGTCCGGCAGTGCGTATAGCAGATCGCGTTGGCACGCAGCATCGAGCTCGCTAATCTCGTCCAAAAAAACCGTGCCGCCTGCGTTCCCGGCCGCATCGTACCTGCCATTTGGCTTCAAACCCAGTTCCCCAGAAAACGTTTTCGGATTCGCCGAAGCGCAGGAGATCCTGGAGAGGGGCGCCTCGCGATGAGCCGAAAGTCGATGAACTCTACGAGCGAAGAGCTCCTTGCCGGTGCCGCTCTCTCCGACAAGCAGAACCGGAATATCGGTAGGCGCGATTTCCGCGATGACACTTTCCAGGGTCTGGATGGCAGGACTCATGCCCTCAACGAAATTTGGGTCATCTTCTGCCATTGGCCCTTCCAACCTGCTAGAGGACATCGGAATGTGCCACCCTCTCCTCACTAGCGCTTCGCGCAGCGAGATAACGTAGAATCACCTTGGGAGATGGTCTGCACGGCAGATGCCAGCGCCTGCTCGCTTAGAAAGCGCCCCGGTTTGTTGTATAAGTGCCTTATTCACAGCGAGGTATCAGCCTCTGTCGAGGGCTCCTACTGCGGCCCGAAGGCTTCGCGCGTATATAGATCCTCGACGGAGATTTAGACTTTCCGCATGTCTCGCGGAATAAGGGCTTTACGTCATTGCGCCGGGCGCCTACTTGGGTTTTCGCAGTGGTTTCCGCATTGCTTTTTGGACTTATTGGAAGTACGGCGCCACAAAGTGGAAAGGATATTCCACTTGTCTGGGCTTCTTGGGTTCCGGAGTTCGGGACTAAGCGACAACATAGTTGATCGTGCGATATGCGCTAAGTGATTTGGTCTGAGTATGCTGCCTCCTTGGGAGGTTCTCGAATCATCAAATTGCAGACCGGATGCGCGATTGCATGTAAAGCTGGTCTCACGGAGTCCAAATCATACTTGGCGGCGTCAAGACCTCGAAGGAGTGAAATGTATTTCCCGCGGAAGTGGTTACTCTACACGGCCTTAGTGGTTTGTCCTTGCCTGATTGCAGGTTGTACGCGCAATCCTGAAGTTCGCAAGAAGAAGTTCGCCGACAAAGGCGACTCGTATTTTCAACAGGGAAAATACCGCGAGGCGGCAATTGAATATGAAAATGCCATCCAAATCGACCCGGGATATGCGAAAGCGCATTATCAACTCGCGCAGTGTTTTCTTAAGCGAGGTGATTGGGTTCGTGGCTATCAGGAGTTGATGCGCACTGTCGATATCGAGCCCCAGAATCTGAAGGC
>DATLWP010000346.1:0-3509 GCA_035576265.1 Candidatus Polarisedimenticolia bacterium | reverse complement strand
TTGTAATCTGCTATGAGCGCCCGCCACACTGCAACAGGAATTTGAGATCGAGACGACAGACAGACTTCGACAAAGGAACAACGAAGCGTGGCCAGCAGGCGCACCGGACCGTGAGGAAGCGTGAACATCACCGTCTATCCAGGGACGCGCAGAATCCCGCTTGCAGGAACCGAAGTCACACCGCATAATTTGCGACGAAACCAGACGGATGCAGAATGCACGCATTCCCGCAATAAGAAATCAGGCCCTCATCGGCCTGAGCCTGTTTGCGATCGGTATCTGGCTCGCTTGGGAACTCGGAAACCGGATCGTCGCGGAGGATTTGAGATCGATCGCGTACTTAGCGCTGGGGATCGTCGGATGCGCAGCTGCGATCGCAATCCTGCGGAATTGGCGCGTTGGATTTTACGGTTTCCTGGCTTGGCTGCTCTTCGAAGATCTCGTTCGAAAATTCCTCGGCAACAATATCGCCATCTACTTTGCCAAGGACGCGCTCGCAGGGCTCGTATACATCTCCCTCTACCTCGATATCCGGCGGGGGCGCGCCAGGGCGTTTCGGCCTCCCTTTCTGCTCTTCCTCAGTCTCTTTTTCTGGCTAGGCCTCCTACAAGTTTTCAACCAGAACTCCCCGCACATCCTCTACGGACTGATGGGGTTGAAGATCTATTTTTACTACGTCCCTCTGCTGTTCGTGGGATATGCCCTGATCCGGAACGACGAAGATCTACGGAAATTTCTGGTCGCGAATGCTCTGCTGGCCGGCGTCATCGGCACGATCGGAATGATCCAGGCGATTGTCGGCAATAGCTTCATGAATCCTGCCGTGCTCGCGCCGGAACTTCGGGATCTCGGTGATCTTGACAAGGTCACTCCCCTCACGCACCAGATGTTATCTCTTCCGTCTTCGGTGTTTGTGAGCGCGGGCCGATTCTCGCAGTACATGACGGTTGCTGGAATCCTGCTGACTGGTGCAGCAGGTTACTTGATTTTGCACACGAGACGAAGCCGCAAACTCATCTTCATGGTTTTGGGTATCGTTGGAGGCTCCGTCCTGTTCAGCGGCTCTCGTGGCGCGATCATGCTGGCGCTAGCGAGCGTGTTGGTTCTTTCGGTGGGATTTCTTTGGGGAACTTCCGGGCGCTGGCAGCAGGCGCACCGAATGGTGAGAGGCCTTCGCCGAGCGTGTATGGCTGGCGCGCTGGCACTCGCGGCGATCCTGTTGATCTTTCCCAACGAGGCGGGCTCCCGAATTGCATTTTACACACAGACTCTTTTGCCGAGCAGTCCGGCCTACCAACTCTCCAATCGGACCTGGGATTACCCAATCATGAATCTCAAGCTGGCGTTCACGGATCCAAACTGGTTGCTAGGAAACGGAATCGGAACCGCCTCGCTTGGGACGCAGTACGTCGCCAAAGTGCTGGGGAGGCGAATGCCGGAGCTTGGGGTCGAAGAAGGCTACGGCGCGATGATCGTCGAGATGGGGATCGTGGCTCCGTTTCTGTGGATTTTGTGGTCCGCCGCACTGGTATACTCCGCGTGGAAGGTTGTTCGCCGCCTGCGGGAAACGCGTTTCTTCCCCATTGGTTTCGCGATCATGTGGTACGCGTTCTTGCTGCTTTTTCCGATGACGTTTGGCACATTAGCGACCTTTCAGAACTTCGTTTGCAATGTCTATCTGTGGCTCCTTGCGGGAATTTTATTCCGATTGCCAAGTATCCTTGCGACCACGACGGTTCCGACCGTGGTCGCTGCGCACGGGCCAACTCGCGTCAGAGGATTTCGGCTCTAGAAACGGCCTTTTGGGAAAATGGGGAAAAGAACAGAACCTACGCGGGAAACCAAACAAAAGCCCCGGCTGGCCGTCGTCTCCCCGTTTTTGGATAAGAGCTACGGAACGGAACGCACGGTGATCGAATGGCTGTCCCACATGCCAGACGTTTTCGAGACCCACGTTTACAGCCAGCGTGTCGAGGACTTGGACCCGGCTCGATTCAGATGGCACCGCATTCCAACGCTGCCGGGGCCGGGACTGCTCAATTTCCTGTGGTGGTTCGCCGCAAACCATGTTTTCCGCGCGTGGGATCGCCACGTGCGAGGCGTTCGGCACGATCTCGTGTACAGCCCGGGAATCAATTGCTTCGGCGCAAATGTAATTTCCGTCCACATCGTGTTCGCTGAGTTCCTTCGCCAGGCTCGCGCGGAATTGAGGCTGGCGCGGAGCCCTCTCCGTGCGTGGCCAAGACTCTTGCATCGAAAGATCTATTATCGCTTGATCGTTGCCCTGGAACGCCGCATCTATGCGAATCCGAGCACCATGCTGGTCCTATACGCAAAGAAAACCGCCCGGGATCTCGAACGCTTCTACGGTCGGCGCGACCGCCTGCCCGTTCTGTATCTCGGACTCGATCACACGACGTTTAATCCGATCCGCCGAGCGGGGCTGCGCGATGTGGCGCGCCGCGACCTCGGCCTCGCGCAAGGACGATTCGCGCTCCTGCTGGTTGGCAACGACCTGCGAAAAAAAGGCCTTGTCGTTCTGCTGGATGCCTTGACTCAGTTACGGGACCTGCCGCTGGACTTGCTCGTCGCGGGACGAGAGGATCCCGCGCCGTTTCAAGGCATGGTTCATGGAATGGCACTGGACGGGCACGTGCGTTTTCTGCCGCCGCGCAAAGACGTCGAGTTTTATTACGCCGCGGCGGATGCATACGTCGGGCCGTCGCTAGAAGACACTTTCGCGCTCCCACCCGCCGAAGCGATGGCTTGCGGTTTGCCCGTGATTGTCTCAGCGGAAAACGGGACTTGCGAGATCATTTCGCACGATGTGGATGGAATGGTCCTGGATGACCCGGCGGATTCGAAGACGCTGGCCGCGATGATCCGCAGGCTCTACGAAGAGCCGGTATTTCGGACCCACCTCGGCGAAAAGGCCGCGGTGACAGCCCGTCAGTATACTTGGGAGCGAAACGGTGACGAGCTGGCTGCCATTTTCGAAGACGTCCGACGGCGCAAAGCGCAAACGTCGGAACAAACCTTAGCGCAGGAAATGTGAGCTCCGGCGTGTCTCGCGCGAATTCGATGACCGCGCAGTCGGACGTCTGCCACACGCACCAGATCCTCGGCCTCTTTCCCGAACTCCTCGGCCCCGGCGGAGTGCAAGAATCAGGACGCCACACGGCAGCGTCACTCACAGAAATCGCTGGCCGCCACGGATGGCGGGCGACCTTTCTTAGCCTAAACGATCCTCGCGCCGAACATTGCCTGCAGTTCGACGACACAGAATTTACATTTCACGGGTTTTGCCGTGCGAAAACGGAGTTCGTTTTCTCGACCATCGCCGCAGCAAGGCCTCTGGCTCGCGGGCATTCGCGCACTCTTGTGGCTGGCCACCCCAACCTCGCACCGCTGGCTGCAACGATCAAGATGGGCACGCCAAACACAAAGACCGTCGTAATCACACACGGAGTGGATGCTTGGGAGCCGCTGCCCCGCATGCGGCGCCGCGC
>DATLWP010000345.1:0-6849 GCA_035576265.1 Candidatus Polarisedimenticolia bacterium | reverse complement strand
GCCGGTTTGCAGCGGATTATAGACGTCGTCCCAGAGCGTGATGTTGTCGCCGAAAAGTTTCTGACCCATGCGGCCGGTGAAGCAGGACCGCTTGTCGAGCACGGCCGTGCCGGCAAAATCGTAGAAAAGAAAACCGACTAGGTCGAGGACCGCCGAAGGCTCGAGAATCGCGGTGTAACGCCCCGGCGGAAGCTCGCGCGGGTCGCGGGACTCCGCGGCCTTCCGGCTGGCGCTTTCCGCCAGCTTCACGGGATCGAGCGTGCGGATGTCGGGTGAATTCGACTTGGCCCAGCCCGAGGAATTTTCTTCCAGAATCGTGACGGAAAATTCCGAGCGGGTCTGTTCGTAGCGCGCGAACAATCCTTTCGAATTGGCCATCAGCGACAACGACGAGCCGCTGGAAAAAATTCCGGCAGCGGTCTGCTTCTTCTTTTCCGCCATCTTGCAAACCTTGGTGACGGCGCGGGCGCGGTCCTGCGGCGTGGTTTCGGCCGTAACTCGAAAAAACCGGTCGACCTTTTGATATTTTTGCTTCTTGAGCAGCGGCAGAAGTTCGGGGTTTTTCGGCTCGTTGCGCGCGAGGCTGACGGCCGAGTCCACGACGCGGCGGAGCGATTCGTCGTCGGATTTGTTCGTGGTGGCGCGGGCGGTGCGGCCGTCCACCACGGCGCGAACGGAGATTCCGACGGAATGTTCGGCCACGTTTTGATGGATGGTGTTGTTGGCAAAGCGCGTGAGAGCGTCCGTGGTCGCGCCGATGTCGACTTCGGTTTCGTCCGCTTCGCTCAGCTTGAGCACGCGCTCGGCGATGCGTTCGAGTTCCGCGGCTAATTTTTTCTTCGTGGTGGCCATGGAGTTTGAATTATTTGGCAAAGGCGACGCCGACGCGGACATTGCGGAAGCGCGCGGGGGAAGCTCCGTGGCCGGTGCCCATGGTCTGCTGAGGCTGGCCCTTTCCGCAATTCGGCGTGCCCCAGAGAGTCCAGTAATCACGGGAGCAGATGGCGTCGCAACTGTTCCAGAATTCGGTGGTGATGCCGCTGTAGCTGGGATTTTTGATCATGCGGCCTTGCTTGCCGCCCTTGATCTCCCATCCGATCTCAGTGGAGAACTGGAAATGATAGCGTTTGTCGTCGATGGACCAGGAGCGGTTGGTCTCCATCAGGATCGCATCGTCGGTGTCGGCGATGAGATCGGCGTAGTTCCACGTGCCGGGATTGATGCTGATGTTGGTCATGCGGATCATCGGCAAGCGGTTCCAACTTTCGCAGCGCATGGTGCCGCCGGAGCGCTTTTCGCCGATGGCCGGGGCCGTTTCGCGGCTGGTGAGATAGCCGGTGAAAAGGCCGTCGGTGATGATGGGGGTGCATTGCGCGGGGACGCCTTCGTCGTCATAGGCGAAGGTGCCGAGACCGGGACCGTGCACGAGGCGCGCGTCAGCGACGACGTTGACGATGTCCGAGCCGTACTTCAGATGGCGCAGCTTTTCTGTGGTGAGAAAGCTCATGCCCGCGAAATTCGCTTCCATGCCGAGGACGCGGTCGAGCTCGATGGGATGGCCGATGGACTCGTGAATTTGCAGGCCAAGCTGCGAGCTGCCGAGGAGGATGGTCTTCTGGCCCTCGGGACATTGCGCGGCGGAATGGAGCGCGACGCATTCTTCGGCGATACGCGGCGCATTGCCGACGAGGTCGAGCGATTCGATGAGCTCGTAGCCCTGCAGCATGTGCTGACCGCCGAAGCTATTGGGATAGGAACGCTTCTGAATCTCGCTGCCCGCGAAACTCGTGGCGACGATGCCCGCGCCGGACTGCATCTTGATCTGATGGATTGACGAGCCGGTGCTGGAAACGAAAAGCTGGTCAATCTTGCGAAAGGCCATGCTCCCTTCGGCAACGGTCACACCCTTCACGCGGCGCATTTCTTTGTCCGCAGCGAGAAGGAGATCGATTTGACGCTCGACAGGAATGCGAAACGGATCCTTCAGAAACGGATTCTGCCAGGTGTCGACGTAGGCCTGCTCGGGCGCGAGCGAGACATTTTCGCGCTTGGCGAGCGCGGAAGCTTTGGCGATGGCGACGGCCTCGGCGGCGCAGGCGTCGATTCCCTCTCGCGTGAGGCGGTCGGTAGAGGAAAACCCCCAGGCGCCGTCGGCGATCACGCGGATGCCGATGCCCAGCGATTCGGATTCGGCGAGCGTGCCCACTTCCCCGTTTTTGACCGAGATGTCGCGGCTGCGAATGTCCATGACGCGCGCGTCGCAATACTTGGCGCCACGGCGCTTGGCGGTTTCGAGTGCCGAGTTGGCCCAGTCTTGCATCATCGTCGAGCCTTGGGACGAGTCCGCGGAGTGTAGCGATTAGAAAGCAGCCCGGCCCTTTGTTTTCTGTAGGTTACGAGGGTTTCGGTTTCCGATTGTGTAGCGATTAGGACGAGGCGGTGGCTGGCACCCATGAAGGGGCGGCGATGGCACAGGGCCTTGCCTTTGGCCCCACCGCCGACCTGCTGACCGAATTTGAGCACAATCGACATCAAGCCATCTTAATACACGGGCGAGGGATTTCAACGGGAGGTTCGCGTAGACAATTGGCGGGCGCTGTTGCGAAGCGGCGGTGATTCGCCTTCGGGGTGCTGCATCGGCCAGTTGAGCTCGCAAAGTTTAGGCCATCTCTTCCGATCCTTGATCGGACGAGGATAACTGGACTATAGTGCTCGCCATGGCGGCCACACCAATTTCGCGCTCGCAAAGCCGCCTCGATCTGATTCGAGTCGAGGCGGAAGATCAAGTTGCGCTAAACGGCCTACTGTGGGAGCCACAGGCAGGCAGCGATTCGCTCGTCCTCATGGTGCCCGGGGGCACCACGGGCGCGGCACTGTTTCCGGCGCATGATTACTCTCCTCTTGCCAGCGCACTGATAGAGAACGGCTACGCGTTTTTGCTGTCCAACCTGCGTGCCTCGTACAACAACCCCTACGCGGAATATGCCGAAGCGGTGAAGGATATCGCCGCCTTCGTGGCGTACGCAAAATCAAAGGGGTACGCGCGGATCGCGATTTTGGGCATCAGCCTTGGCGGCCCTCGCATGGCACAATACATGGCCGAGCGAAACGAGCCCGCGGTCAAGGCTGTAGGCTTCATAGCTTCGATCCCGTCGCCGTATCTGGAATTTCAAATTCGGGGAAGCGAAGCGGAAAAGCGCCGCCTGGAAGAGATGCTCGCGCACGCGCGCGAATTGATCGCCCAAGGCAAGGGACAGGAGCCCGTCGGGTTTGAAAACTGGTTTCCCGAGGGCTTGTCTTTGATGGGAACCGCCAAGTCCATCATCAGCTTCTTCGGAGCGCCGAGCGATCCGGGGACGCCTAGCTCCATCAAATACGGACCGAAGATCAGAGTCCCGGCTCTCGTGATCCACGGCGAAAAGGACGAGCTATCCCTCCCGCCGAACGCTCAAAAGATTTACGACAGCCTGACGGCGTCGCCCCAGCGCGATTTGGTCTGGGTTAAGGGCGCGAGCCATTTTTTGACGCCGGGTCCGCTCGCGGAGTCGTACGCCAGACTTACTGTCGCTTGGCTCGTGAAAAACTTCCCGGTCTCCCCTCGCCGATAGACATTCGCCGTACGACGGCGATTGCCACTCCAGCGTGGCCATGAATCGAAGGTGCAAACCCCCATCCAGTAACACCAACGCCGACGCCAGATGATCGCAGTCCAGTCCTGGTGAGCCGGCCACCCGGCCCCGCCTATCGGGCACTAAGCCGCAGTCGAGACGAACTCGGGAGCCGTCACTTTAGCGCTGATCCGCCGCCACTAGAGCGGGTTCGAAGTGGCAGCGGCGAGCTGTTCGACCGTGCTCGATAACGCGCGAACCGGAGCGGACACGTGCACGGTCTCGCGGGCATCTTCCACGTCCACCACAATCGAGCCACGCGATTTTGAAACCTGCACATGTTCGCCGGGTGCTTTCACCTCAAGAAGCACGACATCTTCCGTATCGCGCAAACCGTCCAGAGCCGCGCGAACCACGGGCATGTAGGGCTGGATTTCCCGAGCCGCGTGCCCCAGCTCGCGCCGAGGCGCGAAGTGCACGGCAATAGGAGCCAGCATCGCGGGGGCGATCACGTTGATGTGATGCCCCTGCGGCTCCTTTTCGATCACTCTCACGTGGACAAGACCTCCGCCGCACAAAACGCCTGCGCCAGCGAGCCCCACGCCGGCCATTCCCAGCGCAAGCTTTGCGAGCAGTATCATCGTTTCACTCCTTGCTTTCGGCGTTGATCCCTCGCACCTGTTCCGCTTCTCGTACTGGACTCAGTCCTGTGTATTCCGCGAATCCACCCAAACACGCACCTTCTGGCTCGAATCATGCACAGTGACCAACAGGACGTCACCTGCATCACTCAAGGCCCGCAGTGCGGCCGCAACGTCCAGTTCGTCATTCTTCGCGGTGGAAAAGAGCGCGTCGACGACCTTGAGGGGAACCGTCACGTCAACCTTCTGCTCCCTGTTTTTCTTGTCGGTCACATGAACGATGATATTTCCGTTCGACTTGGCCACGCGGACATCCGAATCCTTGTCCTTGACGGTGACGAACTCGTTGTCTGGGGCGGTCCGCACAGCGTCCAGCAGCGCCCGAACGTCCACATCGTTCATTTCCGCGTTATGAATCGAGACCTTGCCGTCGTGCAGGTCGTGATTGTTGATAGCCGGCAGAATTTTCTCAGCCATCGAGAGCGGCACGTTAATATTGACGCTCCCGCCTTTCGTCGGATCCTGAACGTTCACGTGCAGGTACCTTTCCGCAGGTGCCGCCGTTGCAGGGGTCACGAAAGACATGAGTCCCGCCGCGAGCAAGCAGAGCACCATTGCGATTCGCGTTCGCCTTCGCATGGTTTCTCTCATCGTGTGTGAGCCTCCTCAGCTCTTCCTGCGAGCTAATACGGAGTGAACCATCGAAATGTTCCGTGGAATTCGAGCAGCATAGCCGGTATTTCAGAAAGCCGGCACGGGGAGCAGCGCGGGCGATGGGGTATTTGCAGGGTTTCCCGCTATCCCCTACTCACGACTTAAGACACTGCGCCGGGGACACTTGAATTCGATCGGGAAAAGCTGGCTGCGCGACGTTGTCTGGAGCAACAGACCTGAGTGCGTTTGGAGAGCGATGATTTCGGACCGCGCCAGCGTCTCGGCGAGAATCGGATTGAAAGGAAGCCCGGCTGCGGGGCGATCAAGTGCTGAGCGGCTTCAATCGCGCCGTGAAATGGCGCAGGAACGGCGCCTGGTGGGTTAATTCGTAGCCGCGAATCTGTTCGCGGCGCCGCCAAACCTCGAGGATCACTTCGACGACGTACTCGATATGGCTTTGCGTGTACACGCGCCGCGGAATGGCCAGCCGGACCAAGTCCATCGTGGCGTGTTGGCCAAACATCAGCGTTCCGATCTCCACGGAGCGGATACCCCCTTCCAGATATAGCTCGACAGACAGAGCCACCCCCGGAAATTGCGCCACAGGAATGTGCGGCAGGAAGGCACGGGCATCCAGATAGATGGCATGGCCGCCCGGCGGCTGCACGATGGGCACGCCCTCGGCCGCGACGTGGTTGCCGAGAAACGCCGTCGAAGCGATGCGATAATTCAGATAGTCCTCTTCCAGCACTTCGTTCAGGCCGACGGCAATTGCTTCCAGGTCACGGCCAGCGAGCCCCCCATATGTGGGAAAACCCTCCGTCAGAATCAGCAGATCTTTTTCCTGCTGTGCGAGGAGGTCGTCGTTGGTGCAGAGAAAGCCGCCAATGTTAGCCAGGCCGTCTTTTTTTGCGGACATCGTGCAGCCATCCGCATACGAAAACATCTCGCGGGCGATTTCGCGGGGGGTCTTGTCCGCGTAACCTGGCTCGCGGAGCTTGATAAGGTAGGCGTTTTCGGCGAACCGGCAGGCGTCGATATACAGCGGTATGCCGTGCCGTTTGCAGATTTCCTTCACGGCACGAATATTTTCCATGGAGACCGGCTGGCCGCCGGCGGAATTGTTGGTGACCGTCAGCATCACCAGCGGAATGTGTTTCGCGCCCACGCGCGCGATCAACTCCGCCAGTTGCGCCGTGTCCATATTCCCCTTGAAGGGTAGGACTCGCGCGGGCTGCTTCGCCTCGGAAACCGGCAGATCCACCGCCTGGGCACCAACGAATTCGCAGTTCGCGCGGGTGGTATCGAAATGCGTGTTGTTGGGGACGACGTCGCCCTTCTTGCACATCACGTTGAAAAGAATGCGTTCCGCGGCACGCCCCTGGTGTGTGGGAATCACATGACGGAAACCGAAGATGCCCCGCACGGAATCGCGGAAACGCGCAAAGCTCGGCGAGCCGGCGTAGGATTCGTCTCCTCGCATCATGGCCGCCCATTGTTCCGTGGACATGGCAGAGGTGCCGGAATCGGTCAGCAGGTCAATCATGATGGCCTCAGCGGGCACGAGGAACAGGTTGTAGCCTGCCTCTTCGATGAACCGCCGGCGCTGCTGGGGTGTGGATCTATGAATCGCTTCAATGCTCTTGATGCGAAATGGCTCGATGACGGTGCGAATCGGCATGCCTGCCTCGCTTTTCGCAGAGACGGTAGAACTCGGTCAACTGCC
Source organism: Candidatus Polarisedimenticolia bacterium (assembly GCA_035576265.1). Lineage (GTDB taxonomy): Bacteria > Acidobacteriota > Terriglobia > Acidiferrales > UBA7541 > Palsa-295. Next base: position 220 of record DATLWP010000345.1, on the reverse strand, counting down.
GGAGACTTGAACCACGTAACAAAGCCGAAGCACATCCTACCGCACTATTCCTCCGGGATAGCCGTGCCGACGCAGAGGATGCGGCCGGCCTCATCGAGGCCGCGCCCGCTTAGCGGACGGATGGGGATGCAGTCGCGAAAGCCACGGGCGAGTCGAGGCACTCGTGAACATCCTGCACCGCGGCGGCTCCCTCGCCGACCGCCGACGCCACACGCTTGAC
>DATLWP010000344.1:0-3517 GCA_035576265.1 Candidatus Polarisedimenticolia bacterium | reverse complement strand
GGCACTGGCCGAGCAGCCGCATGCCGCCGGCCGCGAACATGTCTGGAGCAGCAAACCGCCCACCGGGCTTCAGATCGGCCAGGATGGGAGTCTTGACCGAGATCTTGTCGAATTCGTCGATGGTGAGCGGGACGCCCGCGTCGCGGGCGATCGCGAGAAGATGCAGCACGGCATTGGTCGAGCCTCCCGTGGACATGACGGAGGCGATAGCGTTTTGCAGCGACGCGTGCGTGATGATCTGTCTCGGACGAATATCCTTTTTGAAAAGCTCCATGACGAGCCGGCCACAATCGAATGCGGTCTGCGACTTGCGCGGGTCCACGGCGGGGATTTCGTTTGCTCCCATCGGCGAGATGCCGAGAAAGGTAATCGCGGTGGCCATGGTGTTGGCGGTGAATTGGCCGCCGCAGGCCCCGGCTCCGGGACACGCTTTGTTCTCAAGCTCGCTGAGTTCCTGCTCGGTCATTTTGCCGGCCGCGCACGCTCCCACAGCTTCGAACACGTCCTGGATCGTCACTTCGTGCCCGTGAAATTGTCCCGGCATGATGGAGCCGCCGTATAGCGAGAGGGATGGGAGGTTGAGCCGGGCGAGGGCCATCACGGTGCCGGGAATCGTCTTGTCGCATCCGCAGATGGCTACCACGGCGTCGAAAAGGTGGCCGCGCACGAAGAGTTCGATCGAGTCGGCGATGACTTCCCGCGAGATCAGGGAGGCTTTCATGCCTTCGGTTCCCATGGAAATCCCATCGGAAACTGCAATCGTGTTGCACTCGATGGGGATCCCTCCGGCGGCGCGGACACCCGCCTTCACCCTTTCCGCCAGCATCCGGAGATGAAAATTGCACGGCATCACCTCCGTCCACGTATTGGCGACGGCTACGAGCGGGCGCGTCAAATCGGCGTCACTCAGCCCGGTTGCTTTCAGCATCGCCCGGGCTGGCGCCCGCGAAAGCCCCTTCTTTATCGCATCACTCTGCATTTCTCCCTGGCCTCTCTATTCTTGCGTATAAAACAAAAAACCCCGCTTCCTGTTTCCAGGCGCGGGGCACATGCGTCCAAGCTGGCTTAGACGGGCGGCCCCGACCCGATCCGTACGAATACCGGGTAGCTGATGCGCCGCGACATAGAGTAACGTCTCATTCGCCAATCCACAATTGCTTTCCTGCGATGCGAGCGGCAACGGCCCGACGGTGCAACGTCCACCGGATTTCGCGTGCCCGCCCCGCTAATTCTTAGTAGACCCGACGGTGGGAGATAAGTCAAATTTGTAATCGTAGCAATGAGCATAAATTCCCGTTATGCCGCTCGGCGGCCTCATTCCGAGGAACTGTTCTTCGGTTTTCCGCCCGGCCAACCCACGACGGGAAGCACGCGGAAGGGAGGTGCTTCATAGCCTTTGGGCAGGTACTCTGCTGGAATCGCCATGGAGTTTCCGTCCCGCACAGAACCGTAGTGCGGCGACATGATCTCCACTCCTGCTTCATTGAACTTGTCCTGGATGTTCTGATGCAGATCGGAGTAGGTGCGCGCCATCTCGTTTGGCTTGTCAGTAAACGCATTCAGTTCGTAACTGACGTAAGAGTCGTCAAGACTCGTCTGGAAGACGAATGGCTTCGGGTCCTTCAGAATGTTCTCGGTAGCCACCGCCGCAGCAGTGAGAAGCTCGTGCACCTTTCTCCACGGAGCGTCGTAGCCGATGCTCACACTCGTGTGGAGGATCAGGCTCCGCTCTCCGTCCAAAGTACTGAAATTGATGATATGGCTGTTGAGCACCATCGCGTTGGGGATGGCAATGTTCACATTCTTAATCGTCCGTATACGCGTCACGAGGAGGGTCTTTTCCGTGACGTCCCCGACGGCGTCGCCGATCTTGACTCTGTCTCCGACTTGGAACGCCCGAGTGTAGGTGAGCACGCTTCCCGCTACGACGTTCGCAACGGCAGATGTGGAACCCAGTGAAATCAACAAACCGAGGAAAATCGATACTCCCTGAAAGGCCGGGGATTTAGAACCAGGGAGGTAAGGGAAAACGACAACAGCCGTGAAGGCCAGGATCAGAAATCGCGCGATATTGTAGGTGGGCTCAGCCCATTCGGGGTAGAACCCCGGAAACGTGATGGTGCCCTTGCCGAGTTCTCGAAATACGAATTTGGCGAATTTGACGACGTAGTATGAAACGGCAAGTATCACTGCGATAAAAAAGACGTTGGGCAAGAATGCCAGGATCGCCCTCCACACTGTTTGCAGCGGTGAAAGGGTGTACTGAAGCAATATCGAAGCGTACCCGCGCGTCCACGGGAAAAAGTTGAGCACTACAGCGAAGTAGGCATATAGAAGAACGAGCGAAAGCGCGGCCCGCAGCGCTCGGACGATCAGATTCAGCAGTTGCAGGATGCGCTCCGCAGGAAGCAGCTCCAGCTTTTGAATGCGGATCGAACGGATGTAAACGCCGTGCCACGATCGGAGTTTTGCGTATAGCTTGCGGAAGCCCATGCCCAAGAGCCTGAAGACCAGGACGAGAACGAGTGTGGCGAGCAGAGTGTAGAAGGCAGCGAGAAGTATGGTCTTGAGGCCAGTATCCCTGTGAAGTGCCTCGGCAGCTGTGCGAACCCGTTCCGCGAACTGTTGGGCCAGGGCTTGACGACCCTGTCCCGCAAACTTCGCGTCCGCATCTGTGACGGTCATCAGGACGGTGTCCTCCGAGACGATCTCGGTGACGTTTCCCTCATCTACCACGGTGATGGCTTGAATCCGGCTCTGCGGCTGTTTCGAGAGCCATGCGACCTTTTGCGCGATGGCTTTTGCGCGATCTTCTGCCGAAAATTGGAAAAGTCGCTCGTGCACCTGAAAGAGAGCCTCGCCATTGACGACAACCGGAACCCCGGCTCTCGCTCCCTGGTCAGCAGGATTGGTTTGCGCCGGCGCCTGTTGGCCGCGGGATATGAGCGTTCCGCTGAAGAGTCCGAGAAGCAGAAACGCGATGAAGAAGTGGGGCAAGCGGTTGAGGATGCGCACGGGATCCTCCTTATCGATTCGTGGCTGCTAGCTTATCATCAGAGTGTATTGCGCCAGCGGAAATGACAGCGAGTTATGGATCGCTTCCTTGATTCTGGCGGTGAACTCGCGAAGACCATCTTGGCCTTCGCCCCATTCGGACACGGGCGCAGATCGTTGCGGCCAATTCTTCTTTCTCGTATGTGCCACCGATTGAAGGTACCACACGGACACGGCACGTACGATTTCGCGCGCGATGGGCTACGTTCGAGGGTCTCTGCCTCTTACCCCAGGAAGCGCTTGACGCTGCCGAAAGCCTCCTGTAGACTACCGCTGGAATTCAGCAGTTTGAGGCAGCTGGAAGGACACTCGAATCCGCGTTATGCGAATTGACGGCAGCTATTTCGCCTTTACGTACCGCTTCCCCTGGTGGGGGAAGCGGCCGGGCGAGACGCGCGCGGATAAGACCAGCAAGTAAAAGCCGCACAAAGTTTCGAACACCGGCCGCGAACCTCCCGACGAG
>DATLWP010000343.1:0-3003 GCA_035576265.1 Candidatus Polarisedimenticolia bacterium | reverse complement strand
GCGATGGCGACGGCTGGTATCACTCCTGGCCGCTTCGCTCGGTGAAGGTGGAGGTGCACGACCCGCTCGCCGAGCACCGGGCGCTGGCCTACAAATACACCGACGCCGACATGCATACTCTGTTCACATATTTGGAGACATTAAAGTGAAGAAGCTCGCCCTTATCCTGCTTGTCGTTTTCGCAGTCTGTCTGCCCGCGCAGGAGCTTGATCCCAGTAAACTGCTGCACCCGGGCACGGATTCCTGGCCAACGTACAACGGAGACTATTCCGGCCGCCGTTACAGCACGCTCACGCAGATCAACCAGAGCAACGTAAGTTCGCTCGCGCTCGCCTGGGCGTTTCAGATGCGATCGCAGGGATCCATTTCCTCGATGCCGCTGGTCGTAAACGGCATCATGTACGCCACTCTTCCGGATCAGGTGTTCGCCATCGACGCGCGCACCGGCCGGGAGATCTGGCATTTCCAGCGTCCCTCGCACGGCGGCGGAAACCGCGGGGTGGCGATGTACAAGGATCGGCTGATCTTCACCACGCCCGACGCCCACGTGATCTGCATCGACGCGCGCAATGGGAAGCAGCTCTGGGAGATCGAGATAGCGGATCCGGCCTTCAAGGGGTTCGCAAGCATGGCGCCCCTTGTGATCCGGGATCACGTTCTCGTAGCGGGCTCGGGTGACGCCGCCGACCTGCCGGGATTCCTCGAATCCCTCGATCCGATGACCGGAAAAGTTCAGTGGCGTTGGAATAGCGAACCGAAGCCCGGCGAGCCCGGGTCGGAAACCTGGCCGCAGGATAGCGACGTGATGAGCCGGGGCGGGGGCATGATGTGGGTGACGGGCACCTACGACCCGGAACTCAATCTGACCTACTGGGGAACCGGCAATCCGCACCCGGTCGAGAGCGGCGAGCCGCGCCCGGGCGCGAACCTCTACACCTGCTCGATCGTGGCCCTCAACCCCGATACCGGCAAAATGGCGTGGTACTTCCAGGCCTCGCCGCACGACACTCACGACTGGGACACCAACATGACGCCGGTTCTGTTTGACGCTAACTTCGAGGGAAAACCGCGCAAGCTGCTCGCGCAGGCCGCCAAGCAAGGATTGTTCTTCGTGCTCGACCGCACGAACGGCAAGGCCCTGGTCTCCGCTCCCTTTGCTGAGGCGAACTGGTATTCGGGTTGGGACGAGCGCGGGCAGCCCATTCCCCGCCCGGAAACGGAACCTAAGCTCGATGGCGTGCTGGTGCGATACGGACAGACAAACTGGAATGCACCGAGCTTTGACCCCCAGACCGGCCTCTTCTACATCAACGAGCGAGACAACATCGGTGTCTTCTACTTGACCATGCCCGGGAAGAAAGCGGAAGGCTGGGCCGGCCGCGATTTCGGTGTGGTATCGACATCTTTCTTGAAGGCCATCGATTATCAAACGGGAAAGATCAAGTGGAGCCGGGAAAACAGCGGCCGCGGAGGTTTTACGGGCATCTTAACTACCGCCGGCCACTTGCTCTTCACGGCTGATTCGTCGGGGAACTTGTTGGCGCTCGACCCCGCCACAGGCAAGACGCTCTGGCACACGTATCCCGGTGCAGTCATGGGCTCGGCGCCCATGACGTATGAATTAGACGGCCGCCAGTATGTGGTGATGCCGGTCAGCGACGTGATCTTCGCCTTTGCGTTGCCCGCCCGCTGACGCGCTGGCCGCTAAGAAAATTCCGGCGCCTGGGCGACGCGTCTTTTCGAATCCACGGGACCTTAGCCTCTGCTTGCGCCACGGCGGAGCCTCGCGCTGGGTCTGCTCGCTGTCCCGCCGTGTCCTTCAGACAAATTCTTGAAACCGGCCTCGTGACCTTACGTCTAACAAACCAGGAAGCAGACGAATTGGCGGCCGCGTTGTTCACAGCCAATGGCGGCGACGACGCGGTCGCCACGCCATTTGTGATGGACGGATACACCGCCTTGACACGTATACACACGGTGGCTAACATCCACGGCGATCATCGTTGCGGAGCCGGTATAATGGTGTGGCTGTTTGACGGGGCTGCCCTGGTGGGCGAGCCCAGGCTTCCAACCCCGCTGGGAATCCCTTGTAACCAGGCGGGAATCTAAACATTGTGGGCCGAAATTACCTGCGGGAGGTTCGTATGATGAAGTGGCTGGCTATTGCGGGTTTGGTTTTTGGCATGTCTCTGTCCACTCCGGTTGTGTTCGCTCAGGACGACGGGGAGCCATTCGATCCAGCGGCTATGGCCGCCCCTCCGGTGCAATTCATCAAGCCGGCGGAGGTGTTGAAACTGATGCAGGACAAAGCGACAGACTTCCAGCTCGTCGATACACAGCCTCCCGAGGCGTTTGAGGAAGCGCATATTCCCGGAGCCGTCAACTTCCCCTGGGTCCCACAAATCAAGCCGCCGATCAGTCTCCCCCGCAACAAGATGCTCATTCTGTATTGCCCGTGCACCCACGACGAAGACTCGATCGACATGACCAAGAAGTTGGCCGAGTTCGGCTACTACAACGTGAAGGTGCTCGAGGGCGGCTGGTACAAATGGGTTGCCCTGAAGTATCCCATTGAGGGAACAGATACGGATGCGGCTGCTCAGTCGGCTGCTGCGGCTTCTGGTGCCGTGCCTGCTGAGGCGCAACCGGCTGCCGCAGCAGCGTCCGCCACGGCTGCTGCAATTACTTCCGGCCGTCAGGTCGGGGCCGTCACTCCGTCGTTTCGCGTGATCGACGTGACCGGCAAATACAAGGGCCAGGAGACGTGCTACGTCTGCGAATACGGCACGGCACCCACGGTGATCGGATTCTTCGATAGTCCCAGCGATCAGGCAGCCGATTTGATCGTCAAGCTGAATGCTCTTGCCGAGAAGGGCTCTTCCAAGAATCTGAAAGCTTTTGCGGTCATGGTCAATGGGCCGGAGTCGAAGGATTGGCTGGAAAAGCTGGCGCAGGACAAGGGGATCCAAATTCCGCTGGTATTCCTGAAGAAGGGTCCCAAGG
>DATLWP010000342.1:0-3389 GCA_035576265.1 Candidatus Polarisedimenticolia bacterium | reverse complement strand
GTTCCAGGCCGTCGCCGTGTTTTGCGGGGTCCAGATAGACCTGGCGGACGGTAACCCGCGGTTCGATCCGGAAGTGATCGGGATGCTTCGCCAAGAACTCCTCCAAGTCGGCTTCGGTCGGCTCCGGTGGAGCCGCGAGATCGTTGGCGATGAATTCCATCTTCTGTCGCAGGCGCCGGCGGATCACGACGTCGTCGAGATCGAGGCCCAGCTTCGTCGCCTCGCGCGCGAGGACTTCTTCACGGACATAGTCCTGAATCAACCCGTCCAGCTCCGACGGCGTTGGGGAACGCTGCCAAACGCGATGATAGGTCACTCGCAGGTTCTCGATTTGGCCCTGCGTGACCACGATCCGTCCGGCCTGCGGTTCTGCCCCGCGATTCATCCACCCGTACACGCCGAAGAGCAACGCCCCGAGCACGACAAAATGGAGCAACGGTTCTTTCAGGAGCTTGCGCACGCTCATTACTCTCTCTCCCTATCTGTCATTGTTCGATTCGATGTTGCCGATGACATATCTGAAATCGAGATCAGCCCCGCCCGGCCTGCGCTCTATGGCGTATACCAGATCGGCGACGTGTAGGCCCGCTCCTGCTGGGTCGGAGACACGTCCTTCGGGAGCTCAACGCCGAAGAATGCCGCGTCATAGGTGGTCCAGCGCGGCGTCGGAATCTCCAGGACTCGCACGTAGTAGAAAGCCCGTTGTTTGGGATCGAACGCCGGGTCTTTCCAGTACGCGAGCATCAATGCATCGCCGATGCTGTTCGTATAGGTGGCTTTCTTGACGTCCACCGTATTCCCGACCGGTTTGTCGCAGCGGTGCTTGGCGTTGATGGCGCGACGGTCCGAACACATCACATCGTACACTTGTTCATGCGTCATACCTTTGCCGTCCAGCCAGCCCTTGATGATCTGGACACGGTCCAGGTTGGCGCCGTCGACGTCTCGCAGCGCACGGATCACGAACGTGGGTGATTTGCCTTTCGGCGCCCTGCGCAAGTCCCCGCCCATGGGAACGCCGCGTTGATATCCGGTCTTGGCGAAATCCGGGCGCTGCACGTCGGCCGCCTCGAAATCCCAACCGCCAAACACCCGCACCGTGATGCGTGTCCCCGTTGTGGCGTACACCTCCTTTCGCTCCAGTGCGTCCCAGATCGCTTCACGGGTGTTGGCCGTTGCCCAGACCGCGGCCAGACCCGAAGCCAGGGTCTGGTAATGCCGCATGGTGATGTCCGGGCCGCCGGGCTTTTGAAAAAACCCCGTGATCTTCTCCTGGAAACGCCCCGGCTTCGCCGAGGGCTCAACGGGTGTGGCCTTGCCGAAGTAGTTGTTTTCTTCTGTCGTCGCCAGAGACGTATGGCTGTCGGTCGATCCGATCATGCCGAACTTGAACGGGTTGACGCCGAGCGTCTGCTCGTACTTGAGGCCGCGCTTCAATGCCTCGCGCGCGTATTCGCGCGGCAGCATCTCTTTCGTTTTCGGCTCGGGTCCGAAGCTCCCCTTGTCCCAGGTACCGTAGTCCGCGAACTCGTCGGTCGGCGACAGCGACGGATGCGCCTCGCTGTCGCCCTTCATCTGCGTGACCTCATACACCGGCTCCCAGCGCATGCGGCGCTCGGCGTAGTCGCGAGTCAGTTTCTTCTTCGTGAAGGTAACGTCATCGAACATCAAACCGTTGGACAGGTTGCCATTGTGCGGTATTGCCAATAGCCGGCCGCCGGTCTTTGCCTCATACGCCGCCATCCACTTCCACAGGTCTTCCGGATCCTGGGTGTCGTAGTTGGAGATCGGGAGGATCTGATCGGCCTTGGCCTTGCCGTCGCGGAAGATGACGTTGCGGTGCAGGTTGTTGCCGCCGGGGCTGGAGGTCCATTCAAAACCAATCAAGGCCGTGAACTTGCCCGGCTCATTGAATTCTTCTGCTGCCGCCGTCAGCCGCTCCCACATTGTACGCGTCAGCGCCTCGTTACCTTTAAGCGGGTCCTTTCGATTGGCCATGCCATCGCCCCAGAGTGCGTAGGCATCACCGAACTTGCCCGAGTAGACGAGCTGGGAGATCTGCCGGCCGAAATCCGTCTTGAGCAAATCCGGATTCTTTTCTTCAATCATGGGCGCCAGACCCAGGTTTTCCGAGTGATCCGCAACGACGAGGAAATCGAGCGCGCGCTGCAGGCGTGCACGCACACCGCTGCTGGAGACGACTGTCTCGCCGCGCGCGAACCGGTACGCCTCCTCCGGCCCCAGCCGGTTGCCGATCATACCGGCATCCGTCGAATAGGATGTGTGCACGTGGGTGTCCCCCCAGAACACGCGCTGCGGATAGCCGATATTCAGATACGGCGAGTACTCCTTCTCGCCGATATGGCCGCTTTGCGTCGGCTCATTTCCGTAACCGGCGTACGGATCGGCGGCCGTCGCCCGCACACTGGCAAACAGTAACAGCAAACCAGCAATCAAGTATGATATTTGGCGCATTTTCATATGATTCCTCCATAGGCTATTGATTCTTCTTTATCTTCAAATACTTCGCCAGAAAAGCGTCCATCTTCTTCAAGGCCGTGACGGACTCCGGTGATGTGGATAATTTAATCTGAAAGACGTGCGGCATGCCTTCGTAGATATCCAGCTTCACCGTCTGACCGGCGGTGTCGAGGGCCTGGTAGAGCCGGACGAAGCAGCTCAGCAAGATCTCCTTGGTGCCGCCCTGTATCAACGTTGGCGGGAACCCTTTCCTGAAGTCGCCGTAGACGGGTGACACATAGGGGTTCTTCTGATTCTTCGGATCGGCATAGGCATTTGCCGATGGCCTCATCAGCGTTTCGTACAGATATTGCGGCTCTGCGTCCTTCAGGGTGACGTACGTGTCCCCGGTCTCCGTGATGTCGGCCCACGGGGACCAGAGGACCACCGCGGCCGGCATGCCCAGGCCGGCGTCCCGGAGCTTGAGCACTGCTCCGGCGGCGAGCCCGCCGCCGGCGGAGTCCCCGTAGATGGCGAGATCCTTCATCGCGTGTCCCTGCTTGTTCAGGGCCTTGAACACGTCGACGACCTGCCCGGCCACTTCCTGCCAGCGCGCGCGCGGCGGGTTCGTATAGTCCACCGAGATCACTCGAAGCCCGGTGTACGTGGCAGCCAGTGCCGCACTGGCAAGGGAGCTGCGCGCACTGTAAAACGTGTACGCACCGCCATGCGTGTAGACGAGCAGCTTCCTGCTCTTCACCCAGCCTTTGGGCGTGACTTCCAGGACCTGCACGCCGCCGAGCTGCTTGCTGGCCACGCGGGCGCCCAGCTGCTTCACGGCCGCCTCGCTGAGCGCCATGCCGTGCTGCTCGGTGGCGTCAAATATCTTTTTCCACCCCTCGATATCGTTGGGCCCCGGCAGGGGGGGC
>DATLWP010000341.1:0-3879 GCA_035576265.1 Candidatus Polarisedimenticolia bacterium | reverse complement strand
GCCGCCGATGAAAAGCCCGATGTCTGCGTACGCTGGCGCCACTTGTGTGCTCATGCCGAATGCTCCTGTGGTGAGTGGCGAAATAGTTTCACGTTCGCGTGACAGACGTCAAGCCATCGATCCGCTTCCTGCGTCTTGCCGTGGGAGCGAGCGATGGCCTACGTCAGCTGCGCATGATCTGCGCCGTCAATGCAGACAGATTTGCGGATTACTTCGGATGGTTTTGTGACGTTTGGTGCTTTTCCTGCTTCCTCTGCTCATCAGGAGATCAAAGCCGCGGGGTTGGTGACGGCCATGCGCCGCACGTCTGCCGCCTTGAAGCCCGCATCGAGCATCTTCTGCGCGAACATGGCGAAGCCTTCGGCCACAGGCGGATTGATCGTCTGGCCGAGATCGGTGGACAACACCACGCGCTCCGGTCCGACCTTCCGGACGCTCTCGAAGTAGACGTCCCAGGGCGCCTTGTTCGTATACATCGTGGTGAAGCAGTGCTCGATCATGGCGCCGAGATTGGCGAGTTCCACTTGCTCGTCCGGCGTGAGGCTCTGCGAGGGAAATTCCGCGTGCGTCACCAAAACTCGCTTCAGGCCCATTTCCTTGCCGGTCTTGACCAGCGCGTGGATTTCCTTCTTCCCCAGATGCCCGGTGGCCAGAATCATGTCGTGCTTGCCGATCAATTCCAGGCAGCGGCGGGCTGGCTCGTTCAGCTTGCCATCCGCTCCCAGCACCGTTAGAGGGGGAGGCGCAATGCCTGTTGCCGATAGCTCGCGTTGGATCTTTGCCCAGAAGGGCAGCTTGTCTGTGGGGCCATCCGTGCGGCCAGCGGTTTCGTTGCCCGCGTCCACTGTCGGCATCCACACAATCTTGTTGCCCGAGCGCCCCGCGATCTCGAGCGCCACTGGATTCAGCCCGCCCACGGCGTGGTTCAACGTGATCGCTCCGAAGGCTTGTATTCCCGGGACGGCCTTCGTTACGACTTTCGCGCGCTCGTAGGTAGGCACGTAATGCGATTTCAGCACGAATCCTTTCAGCTTGCGCGCCAGGAACTCTTTCGCCAGGTCCAGATCGTCGATTCGCCTCCCAATCACGTCGGGCGCGACGTGGACCTGCAAGTCGTAACCGCCTTCGATGGCTTGCCAAGCGGCATCCGTCACTCGAATCGGCGCAGCAGCCGTTTCTGCAGACATGTTTCTCCTCTTGTTCTGTTTCGTGGAATGTTCGCCTGGGTGCTCTGCACGTTCGCATCCCCAAGACGAGCCAATCACTCTGACAGCCCGGCGCGTTCTCTGTCAAGAATCTTTCCCGCCGCATCCCGCGACCACGAGATCGGGCCTTGAGGTGTGACGGAAGGCTGGATTAGAGGGATCGTCGTCGCGCGACTTGCGGCAGAGCGCAAAGCTTCGAGCCGTCGAGCCGAGGACATCCGCCGAATTGTAATCGGTGTCCTGGCCCGCTAAGGCGCAGGCGCGGAGCAGCCCGAGAAATCCAGTTCTTCCGGCGTCACAGTGGTTCCCGGACTCACCAGCAACGACCCCGGAAGCCCGCCACTAATCGCGTCGGTCGTCTGAGATGGCGGGGTGCAGTCCGGCGTGCCGCCATCCGAGGTCGCGAACGCACTCGCGGTAACCGAATAGGCCACGTCCCCTGGTGCCGGAACGGAATAGGAGATACTTCCCGCGGAGAAAGTTCCGACGCTCGGGTTGCTTGCCGGCTCGATCAGGGTATATTGACCGCAATTCGCGTTCGGCGGTGCCGTCGAGGGGCAAGTTGTAATCGGGTCGACCGAAATATTGGGCGTCGAGTCACCCTGGGCTGGAATTGTCACCACGCGAGGCGCTCCGCCGCTTAACGTGATGGTCTGCATAGCAGATACCGCGGCGAGGATCGTCGAAGGGCCCGTGCCGGTTGTAGCCGTCACAAATCCTTGCAGCGTCGCGGGCCCTGTTGACGTCCCGCCTGTCTCGGCTACGAGGGGAATCGCCCCGAGATTGGTGCCGCCCGGCACGCCGACGGCTACGGTCGCATTGTAGGCCACTCCCGCGCCGTTAATTGCCACGACGACCACATCGAACGTCGCGGCCGTCGGCAGCGGGCAGAAATTGAAGTTGCCGTTCGAGTCCGCTACGGTTTGCCGGGAAATCACGTCCGTTCCCGTCGAATCTGGCTGCTCCAGAGCGACCAGCACGGTTCCTCCGGCAATCGGCACGTGGGTCACGCTGTCTACGATTTGGCCGCTGATGCCCGTGGTGTTCTTGCTCACCTGGCCAGCCGTAAGCACCGGCTTCAGCCGGAATTGACCGTTGCCTTGCTGGATGATGGAGGCGCAGGCGTTGAAGTCAATGTTCAGGTCGACGGCCTGCCCGGGGCCGACGGTGATCGGACCGCCTTGCACCTGCCCGGGCGGGATTTTCAATCCGGTGTTCGCCTGGCTCGAAAGCAAGAGTTCGTGGAAGCTTCCGTCGCTGTGAAATTGCACGCAGTTGTAACCCTGGTTGCCGCATGCATTCGTCGCAGGCACCGGCCCGCCGCCCCCGTCATTCGGCACCAGCAGCAGACGGATCTGCTGATACGTGCCTGCAGGAAGAGCCGTATTTGATCCGAGCATCGTCAGAAGACAAGCGTTTGGCCCGGCTGCGAAGAGGTCGATCTGCATCGGCTGGGTGTTGAGTTGCGGCGCCAGTTCCTGCCATCCGGGAGTGTTGTCTCCAGCCGTGGCGCTCGTGTGTGCCTGTACGGAACGAATCGTGACGTAGACGTGGTCGAAATCGCCGTTTGGAAACGCGCAGCTCGGCGGATCTGTTATGCTCACGTGGACTGTGCCCGTCCCGCTAGGCGGCAGCACTGTATTCGAGCTGCTGCAGCCCACATGAATTGCAGCAATCGCCAATAAGACGGAGAGGCTGGCAATCCAGAGCAATACGCGCGCGATTTTCGGACTACGACGAAACGTAACTCGCATGGGTCGATCTCCGAACAGAGAGTTGCAAACGCCAGGGCGGGGAGGCCTTGCTACCCGACAGTCTAGGTGCTTGTGACGCAGCGGTCAAGGATAGCGCGTTGGGCGTCAGGCCCCACCGTGGCAAAAGAAAATCGAACGAAATTCGCGTTCCTTCCTTTCGCATTCCTCAATAACGCGGTTGGTTCCGGCAGCTGCCGGGTCCCCGTACCTGTACCAAGGTCCAGGTTGAACTTGCGCCACACGCGTTCCACAATCGCGCAGGATGACAACTACGCAGGAGCTAGAATTTTACTGCGCGAACCGCTTTAGGAGGATTGCCGTGCGAAAAATAGCCGTAGGCATCTTGTCTTTTGCTCTCTCTGCGACGCTGGCATTTGCGATGCCCCAGCGGGGCCGGGGTCACGACCATGATGGCGACGACCACCACGATAACGGTCGCCACGAGGGCTGGTACAAGCATCATGGCCACGATCGCGACGACGGAGATGAACACTTCGATCGGCACTACCCTCACGGCCGATACGCGCATGTCCGGCATTCGATTGTGTTGGGCTCGTTTGATTTTCGAACTCGTCGCGTGATTCTCGAAGACCATTCCACGTGGGTCATGGCTCCTTACGACAGGGACCGCTGCCGCGATTGGCGGTGGGACCGGGATGACGTCTACGTTTATGACGACGACGCCCATCCCGGTTGGTACCTGCTATTCAACGCCCGATTGGGGCGCTACGTCCACGTGGAGTATTTCGGTACACATTAGCTCAGGCTGCCTACTGGCATTCGTGGCATAGGCTTCCAAGGATTCTCCGATGAGATATAAATTGGCCGTCGTTGGACTGCTGTGGGCTGTTTTGACGGCCGGTACCGTTGCCGCGCCTCGGCCGAAAGGCCTGGGGACGATAGGCGGGCAGGTGCTAGGG
>DATLWP010000340.1:0-2035 GCA_035576265.1 Candidatus Polarisedimenticolia bacterium | reverse complement strand
CTTTCCAACAGAACAGTGGAGCGCGTCGCTTCTATGAGCAATTTGGCTTCTTGCCAATAGAGTGGGGTGATGGATCGGAAAACGAGGAAGGCTGTCCGGACGTACTGTATGAACTGGTAGACGGTTTCGCCGATGACGCCTAACAGGCCGATGAAAAACTCACGATCTGATGGCGTAAAGTACGAACATCGGATCGAAGGAGTCTTGTGCGATGCGCGGCGAATCGAGCGGTCAGCATGATGCGTTCTCCTACGTGAGTTTGGAGGAGCGGATTCCGAAGAACCACCCGCTGCGCACGATCCGCGAGCGGGCCGATCGGGCGCTTAAGCGCCTCTCGCCGCTGTTCGAAGAGATGTATGCAGGGACGGGCCGTCCGTCGATTCCGCCGGAGCGGCTGCTGAAGGCGCAGCTGTTGATCGCGCTGTACTCGATCCGCTCGGACCGACAGTTTTGTGAAAGCCTGTCCTGGAACCTGCTGCACCGGTGGTTTTTGGGCATGACGATGGATGAGCCGGGCTTCGTGCCCTCGAGCTTCAGCAAGAACCGGGAGCGGCTGCTCGAGCACGAGGTGGCGCCTCGGTTCTTTGCCGAGATCGTGCGCCAGGCCAAGGCCGAGAAGCTGTTGTCCGAAGAGCACTTCACCGTGGATGGGACGCTGATCGAGTCGTTGGCCTCGCTGAAAAGCGTGCGGCGCAAGGACGACGATGACGATGGACCGATCGACCCGGACAACCAGGGAGTGGACTTCCACGGCGAGCGCCGGACCAACGACACCCATGCTTCGATCACGGATCCGGAGGCGAGGCTGTTTCGCAAGAGCCGGGCGGCGGCCACCAAGCTGTACTTCTCGGGCAATGCCGTGGCGGAGAACCGTTGCGGGCTGATCGTGGATTTTTCCGTCGACGACATCTTGACCGGCGAGCGGGCAGCGGCCTTGAGGCAACTCACACGCCGCAAGCATCGCCACATTAAAACCGTGGCCGGTGACAAGGGCTATTGCACCAAGGATTTTGTCGCCACGCTGCGCGAGAGGGGCATCAGTCCGCACATCGCTTTCATCGATGACGGCCGCAAGGTCCCGGGGCTCGATCAGCGCACGCGGCGCCACGCGAGCTACGCGCTCTCGCAACGTAAGCGAAAGTTGATCGAGCAAGCCTTCGGTTGGGTGAAGGACATCGCGGGCTTGCGCAAGAGCCGGTTCTTCGGCCGAGCGAAGACCGAGCTCTATGCGCTGATGGCGATGAGCGCCTACAACCTGACCCGAATGGCGACATTGCGGCCCCTGGCGACGTGACGAGGAGGGCTTTCGCATGTTCTTGAAGCCAACGACCCAAACAGGTATCAAGCAGCGACCCATCGACCGACCGCTCCGCCAAAATTTCGCTTCGATTCCTGCGCCCGTAATCATTTCGAGCCGTTTTTCACCGGCCTGTTAGGCGCGCGCATGGCATCTAGCTACTCGAAAAGGGGGGTGCATTTCATCGTTCCAAATGATTGGAACGTCGTAGAAGATGACCTTAATGAAGTGATAAGGGCTATCACTCTGGAAACCCCGTTGGATGGATTTTGCATGCTTGACCTGTACAAGTTGGAACAGGCGCCTACATTAGATGGTTATATCGACAATCAGATGGAATGCTTTCTCGAGGCCTTGCCTTTCGGATTTAGAATGGTCGATGGGCCGAACAAGTCACGCGAGAGGGCTCGTCACGAAGGACGGGAGGTGTTTGGAGTAACGGTGAAGTCAATTATCCGCTCACTATTCCTGCGGCGTCACTCTGATGCGAACAGTTTCTTCCGCATAGAATCTGACGGCTATGTCGGCATGTGTTCCTTGCGCTGTTCGGGAGACTCCTTTCTGGCCCTCCGACCGGGGTTCCTTCAGCTTTTAGAATCATTCCGCGCCGAGCAGCCGTGGCAAGGCCTATCATGATGTTGACGCGGACGCGGTAGCACTGGCGGTAAGAGGAGCCGTGGCAGCGCCTAACACCCAGATGCAGCCGACCGTGATAAATAAAGTGCCATTTTCATGCGC
>DATLWP010000339.1:0-1826 GCA_035576265.1 Candidatus Polarisedimenticolia bacterium | reverse complement strand
CCTGGTTTTCGGCGCGAATTTCCCGGTCCTTCGTTTGCGCGACGAATACCTTGGCGCTCAGGACGTCCGAATCAACAACCATTCCGGACGTCTGCATATTTTCGATCCGCTTTTCGTTCGATTCCGCCACGCGCAGCCCCTCCCCGGCCGCCTTGGCGTTCTCTTGCGACACGAGAACGCCGTAGTAGGCTCGAACGACTTCCAATATCAAATCTTGCTGTGCCTGTTCCGTCCGATATTCGGCTGCTGTGCGCAAGCGTTTCGCCCCCTGCACGCGGTACCATGTCTGCCCGGAATCGAACAGGGACATCTGCCCGTCGAAACGCGTCTGAAAATTATCGAGAGGGTGTGGCGTGTTCAGCCTGTCGAGCGCGAAGTTATCGGCCGTAAACCTGCGCTGGGTCAACAACGTGCCGAACACATACACCGGATTATTACCCCTTGTGAATCCCTGGCTGAAATCGATCCGCGGAAACCATGCCGCCTGGGCCTCGCCGACCCGTGCACGCGCTGCATCCGCTTCGTCCTCGGAGGTCTGAAACGAGGGATTTTGACGAAGCGCCAACTGTACAGCCGCGCCCAGCGTAAGCGGTTCCTGAGCATTCGCGTATGATGAAAGCACCAAGAGCAGCGGCGCCAGAAGTAGCAAACGGAGACCTAGAGAAATTCTGCTCATAAACCCCTCTCTCGGGTATGATCATCGGCCCGGACGGTCTTCATCGCGGTCCGCGTTGACCCTCCGGTTCTACGGGTTCCCCTCTTTGTCTGCGGGAGGAAGAGAACTTTTCACTTTCCTTGGTAACCGCTGTAGCTTCTTCTCGATCAACAGCGCCCGCCAGTCAATTTTTGTAAATAGGTATATTAGATACAGCAGGAGAATTTGGGATGCGATGAAATATCCGCTCAAATAAGAAAGAGTCTGCGTGGATTCCATCGCAATACGACGGCTCACCGCCGAGGAAGTCAATCCCCAAAAGCCATAGCTGATGGACCGGCCAAGAAAGAACGGCAGGCCGATCAATCGCAGGTCCATTGTCGTCAATCCGTACGCGAGAAAGAGGTAGTTCGAAGGAAACGGCGTGAATGCGTAGAAGAGGAACACGCCGAACGTGAGCTTCCGTTTTCCTTCGAGTCCCAGTCGAATCGCATCGATATTTTGCTTGGTCTCTTCGCTCAGAAACCGTTTCCGGATGATCACGCGAGCCAACTTCGCGAGCGTAATGCGGCCCAATGTGGCAGCCGTTGCGCCGACAACAGCCAGCAGAGCCACGTTTGACGCGGCGTTCCTGAACCCGATCAGTGAAATAACCATCCAGGTCGGCGGAGCGAATGCCGGGACCAGATTCAGAAGGAAAACACCCACAAACAGCAGTACGATGCGCGGCATGTGACGACGTCCTCAGCACCTCTCCCACCGGAGTCGCGTCTACTTCGTCCGAACCCGTGCTCCGTCGCGCAGGGCATTCGACGGATGCAGGATAACCTGCTGGCCTTCTGCGAGCCCGCTCAGAATCTCTACCTCGGATTCATTCCGGTGCCCGATTTTGATGTCCCGTAATCTCGCTCTGCCCGCGTCAACCACAAACGCGCCCCACCCCTGGCCTCGCCGAAAAACCGCGCCCAGCGGAACCTTGAGTAAATCCTCGCCAGTCCACGTGATGAACTTGCACTCCACTCGATAGCCATCTCCGAGCGGACCTGGCGGATCTGCGAAATCCGAAATCACGTTTACGCGCTGCTCTTCCACTCCCAGTGCGGAGACCTTTGTAAACCCGGCAGGTTCCACCACCCGCACTCGGGCCCGAATCGGGTGGTCGCCGCCCCGG
>DATLWP010000338.1:0-10562 GCA_035576265.1 Candidatus Polarisedimenticolia bacterium | reverse complement strand
GGTTTCCGTGCTGCCGCATCTGCCGGTTTCGGCGCAGGTCGCCGAAGAGGCCGCGCGGAGGGGCGACCAAGTGCTGCTGCATCTGCCGATGGAGTCACAGCCGGGCGAGCCGAACGGCGAAGCGATCGAGTTGCGCGTGGGAATGACGCGCGACCAGGTGGAATCGGCGCTGGCGGGAATGCTCGAGACGGTCCCGCACGCGGCGGGGGTGAACAATCATCAGGGCTCGCGGGCGACCGCCGATCCGGCGCTCATGGAAGAGCTGATGGCGGCGCTGCGCGAGCGCAAGCTATTCTTCATCGACAGCCGGACGACGGCTGCGACCGTCGCGTACGATACGGCCGAGCGCGAGGGAGTGCCGGCGGCGTCGCGCAAAGTGTTTCTCGACGACACGCCGGAGCGAGAGGCCGTCCTCGCGCAACTGGAACTGGCCGCGCGGGACGCGCTGCGCGACGGCTCGGCCATCGCCATCGGCCATCCCCACCCCGCGACAATCGCCGCGCTCGCCGAGGGCGTCCCGCGACTCGAAGCCCGCGGTATTCGGCTTGTCTTTGCCTCCGACCTCGTGCGTTAGCCATTTTTCTCGCCTGTCTCTTAGTACAGGTAAAAGGACTGGAACGAAACCTGACCTCGCGTTCTATTTTTCTTTGCGAATCCCGGCGCTAGCCTGAATCGACTGCCCTGCTCAACCCGTGGGCAAGAAAGGAACCTATGTCCCACTGGATCGGAACGACTTCTCCGGCGGACGCCGGTATGTCGGACTTCAAGGAGTGTCTCAAGCACTTGCGCGACGGGCACCCGGATGAGGCCCTGCGGGATGTCCGGCGCGCCCTGGGTGTCTCCCCGAAAAACCCGTTCTACCTCTCTTACACCGGTCTGCTGGCGGCGTTGGCCGAGAAGCGCTATGGCGATGCGGAAAGCTTGTGCCAGGAGGCACTGGGGATGCGGCACAACCATGCCCAGCTGTACCTGAATCTGGCCGAGGTCTACCAGCAGTGCGGCCGGACGCAGGAGGCCATCGCGACCCTCGAAAAGGGACTGGTCTCGGCGGGCCGGGATTTTCGGATCCGCCGGGCGCTCGCGAAAATCGGGACGCGCCGGGAACCGGTGCTGGCGTTCCTCCACCGGAGTCATCCGCTGAATCGGACGCTCGGAAAGTTGCGCCACCGCCTGGCGGGTCCTTCGCAGGCAGCCTGAGCGGCGCAATTGCACGAAGAAGGGCTTTTCGCGTAGCGCATCCGGGACGGGCTCCCCGCGAGATCGCCCGCCGGCAATGAACCCGCCGCGAGCGATTGCGCCCGTCCCGGATTCCCCTTTCGCTTGATTCCACACAAGGCGAGACGAGTGGCTTCAGCTCTGCCCCAGGGGCAGAAAGTATTGTGTGCCTTTGACCGGCTGGCGAAGACGACGCAGCAGCTCCTGCAAGTCCTGGTTGCGCTCGACGAAGTCGATGTCGGTGGTGTCCACGACGAGCAGATTTGATGCGGAATAGCGGAAGAAGAAGTGCTCGTAGGCGCGGGCCACGGCTTCGAGATATTCCGGCGAGATTTCCTTCTCAGCCGGATCGCCCTTTTTCGATACGCGCTTGCGCAGGACCTCCGGCTTGGCCTGCAGATAAATGGTGAGGTCGGGCGTGGGAACCGATGGCGCGAGCATGTCGAAATACTTTTCGTAGAGCTTCAATTCTTCGTTGTCGAGATTGATGTAGGCGAAGATCTTGTCCTTCTCAAAGAGGAAATCGCTGACGATCGGGGCGGGGCTGTCTTCGGGGCGCGCCTCGATGAGGCGGCGATGCCGGTCGTAGAGGAAGTACATCTGGGCGCGGAAGGCAGCGCCGGGCTCCTCATCGTAAAAACCAGGAAGGAAGGGATTGTCTTCGCAATCGAAGACGCGACGCGCGTGCAACTGCTCGGCCAAGACTTTCGCGAGTGTCGATTTGCCGACGCGGATGGGGCCCTCGACGACAATGTATCGCGGTGCCTTGAACGCGGGCGTTTTCGACGCCGGCTGCCTGAAAGATGGGTCGGCCATGGCGCGCGATTATAGCAAACCGGGGCGGTCGCCCGGGCTCGCCGCGCGCAGGGAAAGTACGGAAGGAAGACGTGGCGCTACCACGTCTTCGCGATGACCGCGACGATGCGCGCGAGCGCATCGACGTCGCGCGTGTCGATGACTTCGGCCGGAGAATGCGAATAGCGCAGCGGCCAGCCGAGCGCGACATCCATCGCGCCGTAGCGCACGAACGCCGAGCCGTCGTTGCCGCCGCCGGTGACGCCGTATTGCACCGGAATGTGATTGGCTCGCGCGAGCTGCGCGAGGCGCTCAACCAGACCGCGGGGTACGATGTTCGAATTGTCCACCGCGCGAATCACGAATCCCTTGCCGAGTTGCGCGTCCGCGAAGCGCTGCGATTCGAGCGGAGAATCCGAACTGACGAACGTGTCCACAGCGAAAACGTAGTCCGGCTCGCGGCCTTCGGAAGCAAGGCGCTTCGCAAGGGCCGCCGCGCCGTCGAGTCCCAACTCTTCGCCGGTAGACCAAACGAAAGTGACGTCGCGGTCCTGCAGCGGACCACCGAGCGCGCCGAGAGCGGAAAGCAGGGCCGTGCAGCCGACGCGGTCGTCGAAACTGCGGGCGCTGGCGCGGGTGCCGAGCAGCGCGCGATATTTTTTGGGAATGGTGATCGAGTCGCCGACCTTAATGCCGAGCTTGGCGACTTCTTCGGGGCTGCGCGCGCCCACGTCGGCTCGGATGGCTCTTTCGGATTCCGTCGGCCACTGGAAATTCGGCTGGTCCCAACCGTCGGGCAATTCGATTATCGCATCGCGATCTCCACTGGCCGTATGAACCAGAGCCGGATGACCCTCGTAGTAGCTCGACTCCATTCCGCCGAGGGGCGCGACTTCGAGACGGCCGTCGTTTGAAATCGATTTCACTTCGAAGCCGATTTCGTCCAGATGCGCGACAACGAGAATCTTCGGAGCTTTGGAATTGGGAGGTGCCGTGCCGACGCGCAAAATTAGATTCCCGGCGTCATCTACCTGAGGTTTCGCCCACTCGGGCAACATACCGTCGACCTCGTCGCGCACGGTCTTTTCGTGGTTGCTTGCGCCGTAAGAAACGGCGAGTTGCTGCAGCATTTCGACGTTCGCGGTAGGGCGATGTACTCGCGAACCTGGTAGTAGGACGCTCTCGGAAGTGGAATGGCGATCCGACGACGGCGAACTCGTGGCCCCGACGTAGTCTTCCAGTAAAGCAACTAACGCGCGCTGGTCGGATCGATCCATCATTTCAACCGGAGTGTCGCGCCAGGCGGTGGCGATGCCGAGGTGCGCCCACCTCGGTGGGAAAGCCGGCAGGGGAAGATAGCTTCGCGGAATCACGCCAGCCGAGTAATCGGTGACCAAGAGAATCTTGTTCGAGTCGGCGAGTCGCTTGAGATCGGCGGCGAAACCGGAAAGCATGCCGTTCGTTTCGCCGAGTCCCAGGAGAACGCCGCTGCCGGGTTCGCGCCGAGGGACACGACGCATTCCCTGCACGCCTGGAACGGCGCCACCCGGAAGCAGCCGACCGACGTAGATCATTTCATCGGCTGGCGTGGTGCTCAAGATACGCTGCAAGCCGCGCGCGCCGGTCCGCTGCTGGACGACGAAGGCGACGCTGAGCGTGCCTCTGACCTTCGCGGGATCGATCTGTTGTAGCAGCTCGACCAAGGCTGCGGCGCCGAACATGTCTCCGAGGGATGCTGCAGCCATCTCGCGGCCGCTGAGAGGGAGGAGCTGGCGGTCGATTACCACGGGGCTGAGGAGGTCGACGCCTGCGGCGCGCGCTTCCGCCGCGGAAGCCGCGCCGATATCGACATACATATTTTCGATGTCTCCGAGTTTTCCGGGACTGGCGCTGCCGCTCTGCAGATGGATGGAAGATCCGGCGATCACGCCGTTGATCCACTTGCCACTCATAGTTCCCACCCGCACGGGCTGGGCCGAGTACAGCTCATTGAAGATAGGCGGCAAGCCGGATTGCGGCAGGCGCTGCAGGCGGAGGTAACCATCCGCCCTGATGCCGCTGACGACAAAGCCCGGCTCGTCGATTGGCGTGACGATCAGCCGATGCGGCGCACCGCTGCCGATGGTGACGATCACGTCGCCGAGATTGTCGGTGACTGGATGTAACGTGGCAATTTTGGCTCGAATCTTTCCGGCGAGCTGACCTTCATACCCCGGGACTGCCGAAGTCTCGACAAATTCGCGCAGGTCGTCCCACAGGCTGTCAGCGACAGCCGACGATTTCGCCGTCTGGGCAACGGCAGGGCAAACGCAGTATAGGGAGAAGAGAACAAGAAGGATGGCGGGACGCGACAACGAACGACGGTCCGGCTGTGAACGGCCCCGGCGAGCCCGAAGCAAGTTTCGCAATGCCTTTGCCACGAACATGCACTCCGCCTTTCGATGGCCGGGATCACCGTAGCACGATCCGATGGCATTTGTCCGCAAGTGCCTCGCATAAGGATTGGGCGAAAAGGAGAGAACCCTTGCGGAATCGGCGGCAATCTATGTAACGTGGTCTCGGGGGGCTTAGATGAAATCGAGAATCGCGGTTCTGCTCTGCGTTGTACTGCTTGCGCCGGCGGCATTCGGCCAGAAGGGGAAACCGGCCCGCAAAAGCCCGCTGATCGCGCGGGTGGGCGACACCGGATTTATCAAAGTAAGCGCGGACAGCTTTCCGTCGCTCACGCCGAAACAGCAGGCGCTTGCCTACTGGCTGACGCAGGCCTCAATCGCCATCGATCCCATCATCTACGACCAGCTTTCGCTATTCGGATTGCGCGAGAAGCGTCTGCTGGAAGAGATCGTGGCACACCCGAAGGGAATCGACCCGAAAGCGATGGCGCGCATCACGGAGTTCACCCAGCTTTTCTGGGCGAACCGCGGGAACCATGACGACTACACAGGACAGAAGTTTCTGCCGAAGCTTACGTTCGACGAGCTCAAGCAGGCGGCGCTCACCGCGCAAGAACAAGGAGCGATGAAGACGCCGTACGGCGACCTGCCGCCGATCACGACGCGGGCCCAGCTCGAAAAGGAGCTGGACGATCTTCGCGCATCGCTTTTCGACGCCCACTTCGAGCCGATGGACACGGCCAAGAACCCGTCGGGCGGGCTGGATATCCTGCAAGCCAGTTCGAATACCTTTTACGGCCGCGGCGTCTCGCTCGCTGACCTGAAAGGCTTTCAAGAACTGTACGCGCTGAACTCCCGCGTGGTGAAGGGGCCCGACGGAAAGCTGCGCGAAGAGGTGTACCGAGCGGGAACGCCGGACGGCAAAGTTCCGCCGGGGCTTTACGCCATCTATCTGAAAAAGGCGAACGACTATCTGGAGAAGGCGCGGGCGCTGGCCGATCCGGCGCAGGCACAGGTGATCGGCGACCTGATTCGCTACTACCAAACCGGCGAATTCCAGGACTGGCTGAAATTCGGCACGGACTGGGTGCACAACGACGCCACCGTGGACTTCGCGAACGGATTCATCGAGGTATACAGGGATGCGCGGGGCAGGAAGGGCAGCTCGCAAAGCTTCGTTTCGATCACGGACAAACCCTTGAGCGAAGAAATGGGGGCCTTGGCGGACAATGCGGCGTACTTCGAGCAGAAGGCGCCGTGGGATGCGAAATACAAGAAGACGGCGTTCCGGCGGCCGGTGGTGAAGGCTGTGGAGACGCTGATCGAAACGGGCGATTTCAGCGTGAACACGATCGGAGACAACCTGCCGAACGAAAACCAGATCCGCGAGAAATACGGCTCGAAGAACTTCCTGTTTGTCGCCGCTAGCCACGCGTTTGATGCGGTCGCGGGCGACGCCCTCGTTAAGGAATTCGCCGCCTCGCCGGAGGAGATTGTCCGCGATCAGAAATACGGCGACGAAGCCAACGATCTGAAGACCGCGCTGCACGAGGTGATCGGACACGGATCCGGGAAGTTGAGCCCGCGTCTCTCGAAAGGTTCCGAGCTGTATTTGAAGGAATATTTCTCGACGCTCGAGGAAGCCCGCGCGGACCTGATGGCGCTGTGGAACGTGTGGGATCCGAAGCTGAAGGAACTGAAGCTGATCTCGAACCAAGACGAGGTGGCCAAGGCAATGTACGATTCGGCCGCGCGCGTGGCGCTGACGCAGCTTTACCGCATCCCGAAGGGAAACACGATCGAGGAAGACCACCAGCGTGACCGCCAGCTGATCGCGCGCTACATCATGGACAAGACCGGGGCTATCGAGCAGTTCGATCGCGGCGGGAAGACGTACATCCGCGTGACCGACTACGCGAAGATGAAACAGGGAGTGGGGATGCTGCTGGCGGAATTGATGCGCATCAAGGCCGAAGGCGATTACAATGCGATCAAAGCGCTCGTGGACAAGTACGGCGTGCACTTCGATCCCAAGCTGCGCGACCAGGTGCTGGCGCGCCACAAAAAGCTCGACCTGCCCAGCTCCTGGGCGGGCATCAACTCCGAACTGACGGCGCGATTCAGCAAGAACGGAAAGGTCGAGCGGGTGGAGATCGGCTATCCGCGCGACCCCGTCAGCCAGTATTTGAACTACGCCGCGATGTACGACAAAGGTCTGCTGCACGCGGCGCCCATGCATTAACCGTTTCGTGCAAGGTTGCCGCGCTCCCGCGGGCAGCGGTTTACGAAAACCTTCGCAGCATGGACGGGCCGATGCGCGGTGGTGTACTCTCGCCACGCAGCAATCGAGAAGCAAACTGACGATCCGACCCCTCTGCGCCACCGCACGCGCCGCATCTGGCGTTACTCAGACGCAGACGACGGGGCAAAATCCGGAGGCAAACAGCATGAGTGAACCAGCCGCAGCGAAGAGCAACCCGTTCGATCCGGCCCTGTTCAAACCCGAGGCGATTTCCGACGAGACGCTCGCCGCGAATGAGGCGTTGCGAAAGGCCACTTCCGCCGGGCCCGACTGGTGGGACATCGGCGCGCCAGCGTATCGCGCCGCAGTCGCCGCGGGCAGGGGGCCGTTTCCGCCGCCACCGAAATCCGAGCGGGCGCGCACCCTTCAAATCGACGGCAAGGGCGGGCACAAGGTGGCGCTGCGAGTGGTGGCGCCCGAGCGGGCGCGGGGCGTCTACCTGCACATTCACGGGGGAGGCCTGGTTTTCGGTTCGTCCGAGGGGCAGGACCCCATGCTCGAGCGCATCGTGGAAAGCACGGGGATGGCCTGCGCGAGCGTGGAGTACCGGCTCGCTCCTGAGAATCCTTACCCGGCGGGCTGGGACGACTGCGAATCGGCTGCGCTGTGGCTGGTGAAAAACGCCAAGTCGGAGTTCGGCACGGATGTGCTGACCATCGGCGGCGAATCGGCCGGGGCCACCCTCACCGCGGCCACGCTCGCGCGCCTGCGCGACCGCCACGGCTACTCCGGCTTCCGCGCTGCGATTCTTTCTTACGGCAACTACGACACGTCGATGACGCCGAGCCAGACGCTGACTCCCGAGCGAGGATTGCTCGTGGGCAAGGTCAACATCCGGAAGTTCACGGAGGCGTACCTGCCGAAGAGCGCGGACCCGCGCGATCCGGATGTCTCGCCGCTCTACGCGCACTTGCGGAAGATGCCGCCGGCGCTTTTCAGCGTGGGCACGCTCGATCCGCTACTCGACGACACGCTGTTCATGTACGCGCGCTGGATCGCGGCAGGGAACGAAGCAGAATTGGCGGTCTATCCGGGAGCGCCGCACGCGTTCAATATTTTCCCCATGCCGCTCGGGACGCCGGCGAATGCGCGCATCGACGCGTTTCTGAAACGCGCGATTTCCTGAGCGATTAAGACGCAACGCTACGCCCGGCAAAGCTCTGCGATGAGGGACTCACGGCGCGCGAGCGCCACCCCGTCGATGCGGCCAAGAACGATGGTGTAGCCGGCGAACGCGACCGCGGCGAGCGCGAGGAATACAAGCGTCGCGATCCAGATGCGGTCGTAGTGCGTCGCCATTACGAGCGTAGCCGCCGCCAGGCCGATCACCACGATCTGCACTGCGAGATTAGCAAGCACTGTGGTGCCCGCCGCCCGCTGCCTGCCTAAGACCGCAAAATCATATTTCTTGGGCGCGTAGAGCGACATCAAATTCCCCGCCAGAAAGTTTGCGAGCGCACCGAACAGCGCGCCCGCCAGCGTCGCGAGCGTAATTCCGAGCGGAGGCCTGCCGAACATCACGCACGCCGCGATCCATACGATCACCATCTCCAGAGCCAGCACCGCCGCATGCGCGAGATTCTTCGCCAGCACGATTTCCCGGAAACGCACGGGCGACAGGAAGAAGAACTGGATGCCCCGGGCGTCCGCGCCGAAATTGTTGTAGATGAGATTGCTCAAAATCAGCAACGCGTAGGCCGCGCCGGCCGGAAATGCAAAGCCAGCGTGTTGCGCGAGACCACTGTGTCCTCGCGGGCCGTTCGCCGGCGCCAGGCGGAAAATGAGAAGCACCACCACCGGCATCAGCAGCGTGAACAGCATCGGACCGCTGCGGGACAGATAGCGAAGTTCCTTTTCGACGACCGCTGCAACCGGGCCGGAGATTCCGGGCAACTCCCATCCGGTGCGAGCGGGCCGCGTTTTTTCGCGCGAGGCCGCAGGCGCGGCTGACTCGCTCAAGCTTTCACCGCGATATTGCGCGCGCAGGCGCATGTCGAGCAGCCAGAAGATCACGCCGCCCCAAGCGCACTGCAGCGCGAGCGCGCCCAGCGCCGCTCCGAAACGTCCTTGCGCCGCGCGAGCGATTGCTTCCGCTGCGAGCCCCGGAGGCAGTGCGCGCTCGGCCGGAAGCAGCTTGGCCACGAGCGGCGGCAGAGGCCCAACGCGCCTCTCCCCGTGATTGCCGTAGCGGCCCATCAGCGGCCCGATAAACTGAATGCCGATGATGATCAGCAGAAAGAGGATGCCGAGAATCTCGCGCGTGCGGCGCCGCGCCAGCCAGCGCTCGAGCCAGGCGAAAATCGTGCGGGCGAGCAGCAGATTCAGGATGGCGAACGCCGTGAGCGCGAGCAAAGCTGCGGGCAGCAGGCGCGGGGCGGCAACTCCGATCCCCGCCGCGATTCCCACGAGCCACAGCGACGCAACCAAGTTCACGGGATCCAGCGCGCCGTAGGCCATCCGGATGAGGAAATACGAGCGGTAGCGAAGCGGAAAGCGCAGAAAATTCGAGGAGTCGAAATTCTCCGTGAACGCCGTCGCCATCAGCGGAAAAAGCTGCCAGTAAAGAAGTACGGCCCAGAACGGAAGGCCGAGCCATTCAACGTGCCCGCGCGACACGATGGCCCACGACGCCGCGCCCAGGCCGAAGGCTCCTCCCAGCCCGAAGGCGGCGAATCCCATGCCGACAAAAATCCACGACACGACCTCGAGGCGGCCGCGAAGCGTGCGCAGGGAATTGACGAAGATGCACCAGCGGAGACGCGCGATTGCGGCAAACTGCCCGCGGGCCTCCGGCGATGCGAGGGATGAGGGCACAGCGTTCAGCCCAGCCATGACAGTTCCTGCTCGGCGAGACGCGAGCCGCCCACGATGCGGAGGAAGATTTCCTCGAGCGTCAGCTTTTCACCGCGAGGCGCAGCGGGCGAGCTC
Source organism: Candidatus Polarisedimenticolia bacterium (assembly GCA_035576265.1). GTDB lineage: Bacteria > Acidobacteriota > Terriglobia > Acidiferrales > UBA7541 > Palsa-295. The sequence goes on along the minus strand of DATLWP010000338.1, from coordinate 929 downwards.
GAAGGAGCGCCGTCCGGTGCGGTGACCGCGGTCTGCGCCTCGACTCCGGCGCGAAGTTCTTCAAGCGAGCCCTGCGCAACCAGCCGCCCGCGATGAATGATGGCCAAGTGGCTGCAGAGCCGCTCGACGATTTCGAGGACGTGCGAGGTGAGAAAGATGGTGGCGCCGCGCGCGATCATCCGCTGCAGCATGGCCTTGAGGGTGCCGGACGCGATGGCGTCCACGCCTTCAAAGGGCTCGTCGAGGAAAAGAATCCTCGGGCCGTGGATCACGGCGGCGGCCAGCGCGAGTTTCTTCTGCATCCCGTGCGAGTAGTCGGTGACAAGCGCTTTCGGCTGGTCCGCCAGCTGCATGAAATCGAGCAGTTCCGCGGCGCGCTGCGATGCGGTCTTGCGATCGAGGCCGTACATGCGCCCGACGAAATTCAAATATTCGGCACCCGTCAGCCGTCCGAACAGCGCCATGCCTTCGGGCACGACGCCGATCTGTCGCTTCACCTCCGCTGGATGCGCGGCGAGATCGAGGCCGAGGATCTCGATGCGTCCTGCGGATGGCGCGAGGAGGCCGGTGAGCATCTTGATCGTCGTGGATTTTCCGGCTCCGTTGGGACCGAGAAAGCCGAAAAACTGGCCAGGCGTGACGCGGAGGTCGATGTCGTCGACGGCGATCAGATCGCCGAAGCGGCGCGTGAGATGCTCGGTTGAGACGGCGGGCGCATCCATCGGAGTGGCTCCGACTCTAGCACAACCTCGAAATCCGCGGGAGCCACGCTCGAGTCGTCGGCTGCGCTGACCATGGGTGCGCCATCGCAAATGCAGATGCTTGTGCACGCGATCGCGGCACACTCGGTTGGGCAGATGGAAGATGGCGGAGGGGGTGGGATTCGAACCCACGAGACCCTTTCGGGCCTAACGGTTTTCAAGACCGCC
>DATLWP010000337.1:0-6814 GCA_035576265.1 Candidatus Polarisedimenticolia bacterium | reverse complement strand
CAGAACTGCCGCGATAACGCCCAACAATGCTAGAAGCCACCGCTTGTGATTCATGGCCCTCGATTTTTAGCGCAAAGTCCCCCTATTGGCTACAGGAATCGACCCAAGACCGAAATTCGACGGATAGCCATGATTGTCGACCCTCAGAACGTTCTGCGGCGAAACGCCAATCCCACGAGTACTACTCCGTACTAATCCAAAGGTTCAGAAAAGGAGCAGTACTAACAGGAATCGAATTCCAACCAATGTGCCATTCGGGTATCCGCGCAGCTACGGCAGAACGGAGTTATGAAAGCGGCTCAAGCCGGCTTCGAGAACACGGACATCACCCAGGGAAAAACCTTGCGCTGTTCGCAGTGTGGATGGCCGGGAATCGGCATTAGGCCAGCCGGTGTGCGGGTGATCAAGCGAGATGGCAAGGACGTTCTAATCGGTCTGCTGTCTTACTATCGTGTGAGCAGTACGCTGTGTTCTATCTGCCAGGAGATGGAATACGCGGTAGCCAGCAGGCCGTGGTTCGTGAAAGCTCACGCCGAATACCTGGATCAGATTCACGTCAAAAAACGCCTGCTAGGCGGAATCTGAGGTGTTTAGCAGGTTTGGAGGGATGTCGATCGGCTCCTTCCTCCCTTTCATCGACGCGTGATCGTTGGATCGCTTCTTCCATTTCGATACACGCGAGTCGGAATTCCACGGGTTTCAGTTCCCACATTTCACGCCGCGCGGCCCCACAGCTTTTTAGAGGCGAGGCGCGCGCCCTCGGCGAGCGACTGCATCTTCATCCAGGCGAACGCCGGGAATACGGGCCCGAAGCCCGCGAACGTCCCAAACCCGCAGTCGGTGCCGGCGATGACACGCTCGCGCCCGACAACACCGGCATAGCGAAGAATTCTCTGCGCCACGACTTCGGGATGTTCGACGTAGTTGATGCTCGAAGCGATCACCCCGGGAACCAGCACTTTGTCTTGCGGGAGTTTGATCGCGGTCCAGGCCTCCCATTCGTGCTCGTGGCGCGGATTCGCACCTTCGACGAGCAGGGCCATGGGCTTGGCTTTGAGCGCGATGGGAAAGATCTTGGCACAGTCCATATCGTGGACGTGCGAGCCTTCGTAATTGCCCCAGCAGACGTGCACGCGCACGCGGTCGGCGGGAACATTGGCAAGCGCATGATTGAGCGCTTCGACTTGGAGCGCGGCGTAACGCAGGAATTCATCATCGCTCAGATTCTTAAAGCGCGTGTGGCGTCCCATAGCCAGATCGGGGCAATCGACCTGCAGGAGCAGTCCCGATCCCACGATCATCTCGTATTCCCCGCGCATGGCATTCGAGAGCGCTTCGAGGTAGGTTTCGTGGGAGGGATAGTATTCGTTGGGCTGGAAGACGGCGATGGTGCCGGGAGAAACCGAATTCATGAAACCTTCAACGACTTTGGCCTTGGACATCGCTTCCTTCATGTGCGCGATGTCCTGCTCGACGGGCTTCAGATTCTTGACCTTGATGGGACCCTTACACACGGGCCGGCGGTAGGTGGCCGAATGGCCGGCCTTGACGAGGCGATCGCGGTACTCGGGAAAATCGTCGAGGTCCTGCGGAGTGGGACGCGCGGAGTCGCCTTCGAAACCGGTTAGGCGGTGACGGATATAAGTGGCGTAGCTGATCTTGCTCATCTCGCCGTCGCTGGCGATATCAATACCGACCTCTGACTGGTGGCGGACGGCGTCAGCCACCGCGCGGCGCATCGTCTCGTTGAATTTCGCTTCGTCGATGGGCTCGCCGCGGTCTTGGGCGAAGAGGAAATCAACGACCTCCTGCGGGCGCGGCAGGCTGCCGACGTGCGTGGTGAGAATGCGGTCCGTGCTCGTCTTCATCTGGAATCCTCGTGCAGATTCGTGCTTCCGCGTGGAGGAGAAAATACCGTGCAGGGCGGCGTGTTGCAATTGGAAAAGGGGCAGATCCGCGCGGTCACAATATCACTTGCAATATGCAAGTTATATGGTATGGTGTGCAGACGTGCCTGGGAAGGCCAAGACAAAACGACGGTCCGGCTGCCCGGTGAGCATCTCCCTGGAAGTCTTTGGGGATCGCTGGTCGCTGCTGATCATCCGCGATCTGATGGTCCGGGCGTACCGGACATTCAAGGAGTTCGAAGAATCGGGCGAGGGGATCGCGACGAACATCCTGGCGGACCGACTGCGGAAGCTCGAAGCCGCGGGAATCATAATCGCGGAGGCGGAGGAAGCGGACCGCAGAAGGATATGCTACCGGCTGACGGAAAAAGGGATCGATCTGGCGCCGGTGCTCTTGGAGCTGCTCGTTTGGGGCGCAAGGCACGAGCAGACGGCGGCGCCCTGCGCTCTGATCGCGAAGATGGAAAGCAGCCGGGCAGAAGTCCTGGCGGAGGTTCGCAGGCGGTGGCAAGAACGGGACTCGGCTCCGCTGATACCTAGGTTTAGCCACGATGACGGGGATCGCCATTCACGAAGGAGACGAAAATGAGCAGAGTGCGGGTACTGGTCGGCACGCGGAAGGGTGCGTTCATTCTGACTTCGGATGGAAAGCGCGAACGGTGGGACGTCAGCGGCCCCCATTTCGCGGGCTGGGAAATCTACCACGTAAAGGGATCACCCGCAGAACCGAACCGGCTGTATGCGTCGCAGACGAGCGCCTGGTTCGGGCAGATCATTCAGCGCTCCGATGACGGCGGCAAGACATGGGAAACTCCCGGCGGGGAGAAGCTGCCGAAGCCGGGCGAGTTTCCCTCGGGCTCGAGCAATAAATTTGTCTACGACGTCTCGGCGGAGACGGGCAAGCCGCTGACCACGCATCAGTGGTACGACGGCACGCAACACCCGTGGGAGTTCAAGCGCGTCTGGCACTTGGAGCCCTCGCTGACTGATCCGAATACTGTGTACGCCGGAGTCGAAGATGCGGCGCTTTTCAAATCCACGAATGGCGCGCAAACCTGGGAGGAACTTCCCGGCCTCCGCGGCCACGGCACTGGGCCGAAGTGGAGCCCCGGTGCCGGCGGGATGGGCCTCCATACAATCCTGCTGGATGCGAGCAATTCGAAGCGGATGTTCATTGCGATTTCGGCTGCGGGCGCTTTTCGCACCGATGACGGCGGCAAGACGTGGAAACCGATCAATCGTGGTTTGAAGTCATCGTACATCCCTAACCCGGAAGCCGAAGTCGGTCACTGTGTGCACCACATCGCCATGAACCGGAAGCGCCCGGGCGTGCTCTTCATGCAGAAGCATTGGGACGTGATGCGAAGCGACGATGCCGGAGATTCGTGGCACGAGGTTAGCGGGAATTTGCCGACGGATTTCGGGTTCGTGATCGACATTCACGCGCACGAGCCGGAGACAATCTATGTCGTTCCCATTAAAAGCGACTCGGAACATTTTCCGCCCGAAGGAAAGCTGCGCGTGTATCGCAGCCGGACGGGCGGAAACGACTGGGAGGCGCTGACGAAAGGCCTGCCGCAGAGCAATTGCTACGTCAATGTGCTGCGCGACGCCATGGCTGTGGATTCGCTCGATTCCTGCGGCGTGTACTTTGGCACTACGGGCGGGCAGGTGTATGCTTCGGCTGATGCCGGAGACAGCTGGGCCGCGATCGTCCGGGATCTTCCGGCAGTGCTATCCGTCGAGGTGCAGACACTGCCATGATTCGAGTCGTGCTTCCGGCGCATCTGCGGACCCTGGCGCACGTGGATGGCGAGGTGAAGCTCGCCGTCGAGGGCGCGATCACGCAGCGGTCGATCCTCGACGCGCTCGAAGCCAGCTATCCCATGCTACGAGGGACGATCCGCGACCACGTGACGCACGAGCGCCGGGCGTTCTTGCGGTTCTTTGCGTGCGAGGAAGACTGGTCGCTCGAGCCGCCGGACACCCCCTTGCCTAACGCGATCTCCTCGGGCGCGGAACCCTTTCTGATCATTGGCGCCATTGCCGGTGGTTAGCGACCAGCCAGACGGTCGAATGGAAACGGCGAGGCCGGCGGCTTAACCCATCGAGCTGACCTTTTCCGGCTCGATCTTATACAGCACGCGCACCTCACCCGGCTGGCGATAGGGATATGCTTGTCCCAAATATTTCTGCGCCAAGCGATCGATATGCTCATCGGCGCCGTTTTGCGTGATCTCCACCACGCGCCCGCGAATCGCCAGATAGCGGTACGGATTCTCTGGATCGAGGATCGAAAGCGATACGCGTGGATCGCGGCGCACGTTCCTGTCTTTCACGCGGCCTAGAGCCGAGTTGAAGCGCACATACTTGCCGTCGTAATCCACCCACACGGGCGTGACCTGCGGGCTCCCGTCGCTCATGATCGTGCCGAGATTGGCGAACGCCTTCTTCTTGAATAGATCGAGATACTTTTCTGGGATTGCCTGCGCCATTGATCGCCTCCTGCGAAACTGGTGCCCGTATCATAACCCTGCCGCGCGGCGGAGACGGTCCGAAAACGAAGCTCGAGCAGGAAGCGCAGATCACGGATCGGTGAGGTATACTTTCGCGCCATGGAACCAGTAAACACCGAATTCAATTTGAGCCGGCTGGAACGGGTAATTTCGGGTCCGGGGAAGATTGCTGCGCTGGGTGAGGAGATCGAGCGGTGCGGGCTGAAGCGCGTCGTCGTGGTGACGGGGAAAACGCTCGGCGGCTCGCCGTTGCTGGAGAGGCTCATCCGGGAGATTGGCTTGCGGCTGGCAGGCGTTTTCCGAGGTGTGCGCCAACACGTGCCGCGCAGCGCTGTGAATGAACTGCAAGCGGAGATCGAGCGAGCAAATGCCGATTGTCTCGTGAGTTTCGGCGGAGGAAGCCCGATCGATACGTGCAAAGTGGCGAGCCATGCGTTTCTCGGAAGCCGCGAACTGGTGCACATCGCCATTCCGACGACGCTTTCGGCCGGTGAGTACACGCACGCCGCCGGCGTAACCGACGATGCAACGCGCGTGAAATCCGGAGTGTCCGACCCGCGTCTGCAAGCCCGTACAGTAATCAACGATCCCGAGCTGACACTGCCAACGCCAGACTGGCTGTGGGTGGCGACGGGCATACGCGCGCTCGACCACGCGATCGAATCGAGTTACGCCATCCGGCATCATCCGCTCAGCGACACGCTGGGCGCGAAGGCGATCTCTATGCTTGTGGAGCACCTCGATGCTTCCATCAAAACGTCGGGCGACGAGCGGCTCGGGCATCGCGGAAATTGCCAGATGGCGGCGTGGTTTTCGATCTTCGGGGCAATGAACACGCGCTTCGGGCTGTCGCACCTGCTGGGGCACCAGATCGGGCCGCGGTGGAACGTGCCGCACGGCGTGACGTCGTGCATCACACTGCCGCACGCCATGCGTTTCATGGCGGAGATCGCGCCCGAGCGGTTTGGTCCCATTGCGGAAGGCTTTCAGGTATCGTTTGACAGCGGGAATCCGAAGCGAGGGGCCCTGGACTGCGCGGACCGCACCGCAGAGTTCATCGCGCGATTCAACGTGCCGCAAACGCTGAAGGCTGCGGGCGTGCCCCGCGCGGAGATTGGCGAGATCACTGGCACGGTAGCGCACGAACTCGAACGGTCGGGAGTGGTGGACCGTCCGATGACGCGGCAGCAGATCCTAGCGCTTCTGGAGGCGGCGTACTGAGCGCGGGCGCAGTTGGTCGCGGGGGGTAAATGATTACGCCGGGCCTTGCGATCTCGCGCAGATCGCGCGGGCGCAAGGCGGCATGGTGCGTTAACTCTGCGACGGTGTGTCGCCCCCGATGAAAAGAGCGCTCGTGCGCCGCGATGGCCCTCCGGTTGATTGCTGTGCCGCAGAGGCAGCCGCGGGTGCTTCTGCCGGTTTGGCGATCGGAATCTTGCGCGCGCCCCCCCGGAAATTGCTCTCGGGAACTTTGATCGGCTCGAGCATGTTCATGATCTCAGGGCGGCGCGCCTCGAACCAGGGAGGGAGCAGCAGGCTCATGCCCAGCTGGTCGGCGGGCTCGTCCACTGCAAAGCCCTGTGGCACCGTGGCGGCGCATTCGACGAGGATGCCGCCCGGGCAGCGGCAGTAGATCGAGTGGAAGTACATCCGGTCCTTGATCTCGGAGCAATCGGTATAGCCGAGCTCATCGTAAAGCGCCTTCTGCTCTGCAAGCTTTTCATCGTTTTCGATATCGAGCGCGAGGTGGTGCGCCGTGCCTGCACCGAAGGTCCAGCTTCCTGCCGGACGATCCGGTTCGTGAAGCAGCGTGACGGTCTTGTTTGGGCCGCCTTCGTTCAATTCGAAGCGGTGGTAGGCGCCATCCACGCCCGTCTTGCGGAAACCGAGCGCATCGACGAAGAAGCGTTCCGTCTCGGCTATTTCGCGGACCGAAAGCACGGGACCGTGAAACCCGCGCGTGGTCACATCGGCGCTCACTTCTTTCGTGGTCCAGCCCCTGCGCTTGTCGGAGTTATCCTCGAGCACTTCTAGTTGAATGCCGGAAGGGTGTTTGAAGCGGATAAACTTCTGTCCGAAGCGCTCTTGCATGCCGCCGTGCTCGACGTGGTGGCGGTTCAGATGCTCGATCCAGAATTTCAGCGCTTCCTTGGGCACGGAATAGGCCGTGGATTGAATCTGGCCGGAGCCGGGGCGGCCCTGAACGCGCCTATACGGAAAAGTGGTGTAGACGGAGCCCGGCTGTGCGTCTGCATTTGCGTAATAGAGATGGTAGTGAGCGTAGCGGCCGTCAAAGAGAACCGTTTGCTTGATCAAGCGCTGGCCGAATACTTGGGTCTGGAAATCGATGTCCTCTTGGGCGCCGCTTACGCATACGGTCAGGTGGTGGAT